>JBGUGY010000461.1:0-6845 GCA_045111775.1 Bacteroidaceae bacterium
GCTGGGCGGCGTGAATCCGCACGACGAGCTGAACGACTGCCACACAAGCGCGGAAATCATCATAGACCACGTTGTAGACGGACTGAGAATTGCCGACAAATACAATCTTCCGGAGGTGATAAAGGATTTCATCCGCACGCACCACGGAAACGGAGTGACGAAATACTTCTATATAACTTATAAGAATGCCCATCCCGACGAAGAAGTTGAGATTAAAGACTTTACCTATCCGGGGCCGAATCCGCAGACAAAAGAACAGGCTATCCTGATGATGGTAGACTCGGTAGAGGCAGCTTCGCGCTCGCTGAAGGAATATACCGACGAGAGCATTAGTAAACTGGTAGAGAGAATTATAGACGAGCAGACAAACTACGGATTCTTCAAAGAATGTCCAATTACCTTCAAGGATATTGCCACAACAAAATCAGTTCTGAAAGAGAAACTGAAGAGCATCTATCACCTGAGAGTAAGTTATCCCGAACTGAAGAAAAAGAACAGAAACAGATAGCTTACATCGGGTCTACATCATAATAAATTATAGCCGAGCGGAACGATTCCTGCATCAGCTCCTCCTGCCTTATGCGCAGCAGATGTTCGCGGACAGCCTTCAGAGAAAGGTTGTTCTCGATTTTTATTACGATATTTCGAATGTACAGAAGCTGAATGCGCGCCACGGCTGGTTTATCCGGACCGAGAACTCTCTCGCCCAGAACGGCACGAAGCCGTTGAGCCATATCGCGCGCAAGAGCCTCGACCGTGTCGGGCTGTCGATGCTTTAGCGCAACGGTTATGACGCGGTAGAACGGCGGATAGTGAAACAACTGACGCTCTTCCATCTGCTCCTGATACATCTGCGCATAGTCGTTACGCACAACCTGACGGATTATCGGCAAATCGGCATTCTTAGTCTGAAGAAACACACGACCTTGTTTGTGCTTGCGTCCGGCACGTCCTGCCACCTGCGCCATCATCTGGAAGGCGCGTTCGTAGGCTCTGAAATCAGGATAGTTGAGCATCGTGTCGGCATTAAGGATGCCAACAACACTCACGCGGTCGAAATCCAATCCTTTCGAAACCATCTGAGTTCCGATTAGAATGTCGGTCCGATGATTCTGAAAATCGTCGATTATGCGTTCGTATGCCGTTCGGGTGCGGGTGGTATCGAGGTCCATTCGCGAAACCCTCGCATCTGGAAAAATCTTCTGAATCTCGTCTTCAATCTTCTCTGTGCCGAAACCGATGCTGCGAATCTCCAAGCCCTCGCAAGCCGGGCATTTCTGCGGAAGCTGATAGGTATATCCGCAGTAATGACAGGTTAGCATGTTCAGCCCTTTGTGATATGTAAGACTCACGTCGCAGTTCTTGCATCGCGGAACCCATCCGCAGGTGTTGCACTCAACCACCGGAGCGTAGCCGCGACGGTTCTGGAACAAGATTACCTGTTCTTTGTTTTCGAGTGCCTCGCGAATGGCGGCGAGCAAATCGGGAGAGAACGGATTGGCAGCCGTCATCAGCTTTCGCTTGCGCAAATCCTTGATGTCAACGACCTTTATCTCGGGCAGTTGGATTGACTTGTATCGTGTGTTCAGCTCGACATACGCGTACTTGCCCGTAGCAGCGTTGTAAAAGCTTTCGAGACACGGAGTTGCCGTTCCGAGAAGCGTTTTTGCACCATACATCGATGCCAGAACGATTGCCGAATTGCGCGCATGATAACGCGGAGCCGGGTCTTGCTGCTTGTAGGTTGTCTCGTGTTCCTCGTCAACAATTACGAGTCCGAGGCGGCGGAAAGGCAGAAAGACCGACGAGCGCACGCCCACGACGATGTCGTAAGCCTTCTCGGAAAGCATTTTGTTCCAGATTTCCACGCGCTCGGCATCGGGATATTTTGAGTGATAAATGCCCAGCCGATTGCCGAAAACGCTTCGCAGTCTTTCGGTAATCTGAGTTGTGAGGGCAATCTCGGGCAAGAGATAGAGAGCCTGCTTTCCGGCTTCGAGCACCTTCTGGATGAGATGGATGTAGACTTCGGTCTTTCCGCTCGATGTAACGCCGTGGAACAGACACACGTTCTTCTCCATAAAACTGCCAAGAATAGCATTATAGGCATTCTGCTGCGCCTCGCTAAGCGGATGCAAGTCGTTGAGTTTGAAGTCCGAATCGCGCAATCTGCCAATCTCGAACTGATAAGTCTCGAAGATGCCCTTCTCTACCAGCGACGTGAAAGCCGCCGTTGATGCTCCGTTGGCAAGAAGGTCTTTCTTGCTAACCTCGTCGGGAATGGCTTTGTTAAGGCAGCCCGAACGCGAAAGATAGTCGAGCAGCATCATCTGCTGCTTTGGAGCGCGTTTGAGGGCATCGATTTGCATGTTAAGCACCTTCTCGTTGCCCGAAACGGCATTCGACAGGCGGACGTGAAGTTCGGTCTTAGGCTTGTAGTTGCGCTTTACCGACTCGTGAATAAAAACCGCCTCCTTCTCGAGAAGTCTTTTCACAACGGCAAGCAACGATTTCGCCTTCAATTCCTTCTCGATGAGCGTTACGGGCTTCTCCTTTCCGTCAGAAAGTAGGTCGAGAATCCTCTGCTCGCGTTCGGGCAGAGGCGCATCGGCAACAAAATCGGGATTCAGTTCGATGAGCGTCTCGCTCTCGAGTTTCAGCCCCGACGGCACGGCAGCCTTGTAAACCTCGCCCTTGGTGCAGAGATAATATTCTGCAATCCAGTTCCAAAACTTGAACTGGATGGGCAGAAGAATCGGTTCGGAGTCGAGAACCTCGTATATGTCTTTTACCTCGTAGCCCTCGGGACGGCAGAAATGCACATTCTCGACAATGGCGGTGTATATTTTCTTTCGTCCGAAGGGAACAATCACCCTGCTTCCTCGTGCCACCTGCGATGCCAAGTCGTCGGGCACCGAATAGGTGAACGTTGCCGCAAGAGGAAGCGGCATTATAACATCAACAAATGTCTGCATTTATCATCTGGCAATAATCTTCTGAACCTTGAAACCATCGAACAGAGGAGTTATCGTAACATACGTTTTTCCGTTTTGCTTTGGCGTGAATGTGAACTGTTTTGAAGAATAGTTGCGCAGAACATTCTGCTTCCACTCTTCCTCGCGGTCGCGCGTGCGGATGCTGGCTGTCTGCTCAGAATCCTCGAACTTAATCTTGAATTCGAGTTTTCCGTCAGATTCAGACGGATGGATTGGCAGCAGCCTGACCTCGATTGTGAGCGGCTTGCCCTGCTCTGCCTCAACCTCGAACGACATTGTGGCATTCTTCTTGACATTGTATCCCACGCACGATTCGTACGACTCGAACACGACTTCGCCCGATTCGCCCTCGGGCATCGGAGTTGAAAGAGTTGTTCGGGTAACAGGCTTGAACACAGGCAGATTGCGAGGCTCATAATCTATCATGCCCTTCCACTTGCCATCCAAGAAACTGTTGTAGCGGCGGCACAAAGCAGCAATTCCGGCCTGAGCATCTTCGGGAACGTCCCAACTTACCAAACCGTGTCGTGCCATCTGTGCTCCAAGCATCTTCTGATTCATCGTGGCAACGGCAAGAACAGGGTAAGAAACAAGTTCGAACCAAGCCGGGTTCTTTGTGTACGAGCTTGTGCTCTCCACGATGTCGAACGTGCGGAGCATTCTGTCGACCTTTGCCAGACGGTCTTTTATATCCTTCTCGTTCATGTTGAGGTCTCTTATCTGCTTCCATGCCGGGTCTTTCTCCTCGGTGCGCGTGCCGCCAAGAAACTCAGGTCGGCAGCTGAAACAAAGGTCGTAGTACAAGTCCCACACAACCGAAAGACGGCGGTCGGTAACATGAACCTGCTCGGCATACCAGTCGGCACGATGCTTGTTAAGCCCCTCGTCGTTAACCTTTTCGATGTCCCATGCCATGTCGAGGAAGAGCGACGTTAGATATTCGGCAGGCTTGATGTCGCCAACATTTACAATCCAAGTGTTGCGGATGCCGCTGTTGTAGGCGCGGTTCATCTCGCTCTGCATCATCTCGGGATGCGTTGAGGCAAGCCACAGATAGTCGTGAGGCCGTCCCCAATAACTAAGATGATAGTATATTCCGTTTCCGCCCTTTCGTTTCTGCTCCTCGGCTGTAGGGAAATGGCGGATATATCCGTAGTTGTCGTCGCACCACATCAGAGTAACGTCATCAGGAACTTTAAGTCCATTCTGATAACATTCGAGCACCTCCTTGTAAGGAATGAACTGCTGCGGAATGTCGGTGATGTTTCGGCGCGTGGTCGACGATAGCATGTCGCGCTGCGTTCCGATGATTTTCTGAAGCGCATCGACGCGCTCCTTCAGAGTCGATGCGCCCTTCATTCCGCTGTCGTGAACGCCTCGCATTCCGAGCGTGAAGATGCAGTCGTCGTCCTTCACCTCGTCGAGTCGTTTTTGCCAGAAACTCTTTACGTTATCGGCATTATGAATGAAGTCGTACTCGCCCTTTCCGTCGAGTTTCCACTCGCCATTGGTGTTGCGCATCATAGGCTCGCAATGACTTGTGCTGATGATGATTCCGTACTTGCGCGCCATCTCGCGGTTGCCCTCGACCTTGTAGAAAGGCTTTGAGCACTCGTGCATGGCTGGCCAGAAAGTGTTTGCCTTGAGGCGCAGAAGAAGTTCGAAGATGCGCTCGTGCGTGTAAGGACCAATTTCGCCCTTTACGATATCCTCGCTGCCTCCGTTGAGCGAACGCATACGCGGTTCGTAATTCTCGCTCGACCACGGAGCCATGCCCCAGTCCTCGTCGTTCACGAATATTCCGCGGTAGGCAACCTTTGGATAGTCGAACAACTCGAATTCGGAGTCGAGAACATACTCGTTTCTCTTCTCGGGCGTGCAGTCGGCCCACCAATGCCAAGGCGAAACGCCCAGCATACGCGAGAACGAGAGGATTCCGTATGCCGCGCCTCGTTTGTCGCTTCCAAGAATCAGGAGTTGAGGCTTTTTTGATGTATGAATAACCTTCAGCAGGAACGCTTCGGCATGGGCAGCGAGCGAATCGGTTGAAATCTTGTTGGAAGATGCCCATTTGCGCCACTCGCTGTTGGCAAGCGAGCCAATCAGAATATCGGCATTGGCAATGTTGGCTGATTTCAGTTCGTTGCCGAAAACCGCCTTCACATCGTCCTTGAACAGCGACACAGCGGTGTGAACCACCTCAGGCTCGCTCTTGCTGAAATACAGAGCCGACGGGTTGCTGTTGTACATAGCAAAATCTGAACTCTCCTGAGCCTTGGCAACAAAAGCCACTGCCAGCATCACGAATAGTACTGAAAGTCTTTTCATACCAGATTTGTTTATTTGTATTAAAAAAGGCTCCGTAATCAATGAATGACTACAGAGCCTCTACTTATAGTTTGTACTCGAAGCGGGACTTGAACCCGCACAACCATTACTGGTCAAGGGATTTTAAGTCCCTCGTGTCTACCGATTCCACCATTCGAGCAGCCTTTTTTACATTAGCGGTTGCAAATATAATAAAATCTTTCGTTTCGGCAATGCAGTTTGCCCAAAAAGATTAAAATTCAAAGGTCGAATCGTCGGCAGTACGCTTAAAGTATGTAATCGTTCTTGTTCGTGTCTCAACCACCTTTCCGTCTTTCTTCTTTACGCATTTAGTCCAGTTGCCGCGCTTGTCGTATTCGTACTCGAAAGTATATACACTTGTAACGCCCTTTATCTTCTCTGTCTGGGTTGAGACATCGCCCTTGTCGTTAAAGTCGTTGATAATCTCCTTCTGCTGACCTACAATCTTCTGTGGCTGAGTGGTAGCCTCGTTGAATGTCGTCTCATTCTGGAGTTTGTTGTTAACATATTCCTTCATGCCAGCGAGTGCAAGACCGTTGTAGCGGTAAACCAGATTCTGTCCGCCGGCAATACGGGCACTTACCAAGCCGTCCTTGTAGGTATATGTGAATGTCTTTGCGCCGATTCCGCGTTCAACCCACCCGTTGCTGCTCCAATAGTTGTTGTACTTTGTAGAAGCTCCGTTCGAAGGATTGCGCTCCTGCATCAGTCCGTTACTGTTGAAAATCATCTGAACGGTCTGCTTCTTTCCGCCAGCCTCAACAGTCTCGTTCACGAATCTTACCAATCCGCGGAAGCCCATGCGGTGTGCATGATTCTCCATATAGATGAGGTTGCGGTAGATGCGCTCAATCTTCGGGTCGCCGTTGCCGCCGTGGTCTTTCTCGTAGATGAGATAGTCGCGATAGCTTGCATACTCGCTGATAAGCTGTTCAGACTCGGTTGAGCCAATCTGCTTCATTATCTCGGAAGTGTAGTAGCTGTTTGGATATTTTGCAAGATATTCCTTCAGTTCGCGAACCTGACCAGATTTCAGGGCATCGTCGTAAGCCAGTTTGTAGATTATGTCCTGAGCCTCGCCGCAGTATGGCGAGTTAGGATATGTCTTCATGTAATTGGTGTACGATGCCACCGTGTTTGTATCCTTAGAGAGAGTGAGAGCCTTGAAGTACATCTCGTTCTCGACGGTTGAATAGTTATAGGCATCGGGATATTTCTTCAGGAACTCAGACAAGCCCTCGGGCGACTTGTCGGCACGCTTGTATGCCAAGTCGTCGCGCAACTGATGAATCTCCTTGAAATGCTCGCCCTGCGGATAATTTGTAAGATAATACTCGTAGCCTGTGATAGACTCGGCGTTCATCGCTGTGCGATAGCCGGCATTGTCCTTTCTCTTCAGCAGCTCGGGAGCATACTGAGTATCTTTAAGAGCGGCATAGACTTTTCCGTAAGTCTCCTCGTCGTTCTCGGTACAGGCATAATCCATGAGCGCGGCATTAA
>JBGUGY010000462.1:0-11343 GCA_045111775.1 Bacteroidaceae bacterium
AGAGGATAGTTTTAGGTAACAAACAGACAGAAGGCGTGCCATAGCGATTACGGTGCGCCTTTATTATGCCGCATTTTTTGCACAAAACGCAAGATTTGTATATATTTGCCGATGTTATTTCAGAACTACAACCAAATTCAAAAAAATGAAAAGCCTATACTTATTATTCATTTTCTTGCCCATAATTTGCGGATGCAATTCATACACAAGAAATTCTGGCATTGCTGATAAAAAACAGCAGAAAGATTCTGTAAATGCAGCAGATACTCTTTACGATTTCGTTTCCAAGATTTACAAGCATAATTTTATGAAGACAAAATTAGAGTTTTTGGATTCATTGTATTTGTCTTCTGAATTGTATTCTTTGGAAAAAAGATGTACAGAATTAGATTCTGACACGCACTATAATCATTGGATATGTGGAGAATATGCTTATGATCCGTCTTTTAAGATTGGGAAAATCACACATCTATCAGATACGACCTCAACAGTTGATGTATCTATTTCAAATGGTGACAACCAATCAGGCTATCAGTTGGTTCTGTTATTTGAAAATGGCAAATGGAAAGTGGATGACTTTATATATGATGCAGCCACTGCAAAATCAAGTCTAAGACATTTCCTTAATCTTGAAACTCCTTTGCATGGTTCAATGTCTGGATATAGTTTGAAGTTTTGTGAATTCGCCGAAGAAACACATGAGGGGGCATTTTATTTGTATAAAAATAAAATACTTGTCTCAAAAAATAATGTTGAGGTAGGCGGAAATAAATCCTTTGATGGGATTGCTGAAACAAAAGATGGATTTGTTATCTATTATGATTGGGGGCATAATAAATATTTTGGCAATACAATATTTCATTTTAAGTATCTTAAAGAACAATTTTATCTGTATAAGATTATTCGATATCGTTCTTTTGAAGTAGAAGACGGTTTTGAATATAAGAGAACAGAAGAAATTCTCGAAACTCCAATTCTGTTTCAAGATGTAGATATTGAAAAGTATTTATTTTAGAGAATTCGGCAGGTCTCCGCAGATGGAAACCTACCGAATTTCTGTTTTTTTTAAGCCATCATTCTTCGCCATGGTCGGCTGACATCGATGCCAAATAGAAGGCATTATCGGTAACCACGGTTGCATCGGCATCTGCCGGACTGACGAAATCTACTTGCGTGTAGCCCAGTTCGCTCACGCCGGTAACCACCTCGGCACGTCTGAAACGGAACGACTTTTCGCTGCCCTCAGTCGTGGTTTCGTCGAGCACAAAGACGAACTTTCTGCCCTCTGCACGAACAATGGCATTATCGGGCAGAGCCTTTACCTTTTTCTGCCCAGTCTTGATGCTTCCCGAAACATACATTCCGGCGATGAGGTTTGCCGTCTCCTTGCCCACAATGCGCACATGAACGGCAACTGCCTTTGTGTCGGCATCGAAACTGCGGTTTATCTGCTGCACACGCCCCTTCAGATGCGTGCCGGGGCTGTTCGTAACCACCAAATCGACATTTTGTCCCACCTCGACTTGAGCGATGTTGCGTTCAAACACATTCAGACTAGCATAAACAGCCGAATTGTCGGCAATCTGCATAAGCGGAGCGGTGGCATCGACATAACTTCCGGTGCTGACGAAGACTTTGCCAACAACGCCCGAAAGTGATGCACAGACGGGGATTCGGGTTACAATTTTGTCGTCTGCCACTTGCTTTGGACTGATGCCCATCTGCCTTAACTGATGCAGAAGTCCCGTGAGCCTAGCATTCGAAATCTCATAGTCTGCCGTTGCCTGCTGAAGCGTTTTCTGCACGCCTGCACCCTGTGCCGCGAGCGATTTCTGCCGCTGCATTTCCTGCTTGGCAACCTCAGTCTCCTTTACCGCCACAAGATAGTTTTTCTGAACCTCAACTATTTCGGTATTCTCGATGTATGCCACCGTCTGACCAGCTCTTACCTTCTGCCCCTCGACAACGCAAATCTGGCGCACAATTCCGCCGACAATTGGAGTTACGTCTGCCTTGTCCTGAGGATTCAGACGCAACTCGCCGTTTGCCTTTATCGCGCCGCCGAGTTCTTTCTCCTCAACATGTCCGAGAGCGATTCCGACGGTGTTTATCTGCGTCTGAGTGAGGACGAGTTCTTCGTGGTTTTCTTCTTCAACCTCTTGATTTTCTGCATTTTTATTCTGCGAGCACGCTGCAAAGGCAATGAGCGCACATGCCGCGATGATTATCTTTGATGTTTTCATTTTTCTTCTCCTTTAATAAATTTCAAATTGATTATTGCCTGATTATAATCGTTCACCGCATCGGCAAAACGAAGCTGAACATCGAGCGCAGTCTGAAGATTCTGGATATATTCAACGTAGCCTATTTCGCCGTTTTCGTAGGAAATCTGCGACAGCCGAGCCATCTTCTCGCCCTGCGCGTTGCCCTGTCGAGTGTAGTAATCGAGCACCTTCTGCGCCCGCTGAAATTCGGTCAGAGCGTTGCTGTAAGCCATATTCATTTTTTGTTCTGCCTGACGGCGAGCGATTTCGGCAAGTTCAACATCGCGGCGAGCTGCCTTCAGCTTAGCATTCTGTCCGCCCCAGAACAACGGAATGCTGATGCCAACCTCGAAACCCATGAAATTGCCTTTCTCGAACCTCGAACGGTCTATGTTGTACGGATTGAAGCCCTTGATGAGCATCTGCTCGGTAAATCCGATGGTCAGCCCCGGCAGAAAACCTTGCTTGGCAAGACTGAGATTGCGCTCAGAGGCGATTGCGCGAGCCGAAAAGATTCCGCCGAGAGCCGTCTGGCTGAACGCAAAATCGTCTGTCGGCAACGTCTGCTGAATGACAGGAAGTCCCGATTCAGACGGAACAATCGGCTCATCGACATTCGTAATCTGGCGCAAGGCGAGCAAAGCCGACTGATAATCAGCCTCGGCTTTCTGCAAGCGGAAAAGGTTCTCGTTGCTCACACGCTCGGCATTCATCTGCTCCAAATTGCCCGACTCGCCAGCACGATGCTTTGCCGTGGCGATGGCTACGAAACGAGTGCAGATGCTGTCCTGCGCCTTCAGAATCTCGACCGTTCGGCGAGCGTGGAGAAGCGCGTAATAGCACGAACTTACATTTCTAACGACCTCGCGACGAGTGAGTTCGAGCGTGCTCTGCGCCACGGCTGTCTCAGCCTTCAGATACTTGCGGCGGGCGACATAGACCGTCGGAAACTCGAACGACTGGCTCAGACTGATTCCGTTGTCGGGATTTCCGCCCGAGGTTGGGTCTTGGCTCAGCGTAAGCGACGTTCTGTCAATATCGAACGCTGTGCCCTGCAAATCGCGCGCCTTATCGACCGAGATTCGACCAGCCTTCATGTCGAGATTATTATCGAGCGCAAGGCTGATGCACTCTTGCAGCGTAACGGCACGCTCTTGAGCCGACGATAAAATCGGCATCAATCCGAAGAAAAATATGATGATTTTTTTCATGCTTCCTGATGTTTTGTGAATGTCTTGTAGATTGACGGCAGAACCACGAGTGTAAGAATCGTGGCGGTGAGAAGTCCGCCGATGACGACGGTTGCAAGCGGACGCTGAACCTCGGCTCCGTCGCCAGTCGATAGTGCCATCGGCATAAATCCGAGCGAAGCCACCAAAGCCGTCATTACGACCGGGCGAAGCCTCAGCATACAGCCCTCGACAACGCGCTTTCTCACATCTGCAACGCCCTCTTTCTCGAGCGTGTTAAACTGACCGATGAGCACGATTCCGTTAAGAACCGCAACGCCGAACAGCGCAATAAATCCAACTCCGGCAGAGATGCTGAAAGGCATATCGCGCAGCCAGAGAGTCCACACGCCGCCGATGGCAGAGAGCGGAATGGCAGAGAAAACAAAGAGCGTCTCACGCAGATTCTTGAGCGTTGCGTAGAGCAGACCGATGATGACCAGAAGTGCCAGCGGAACGGCAACGAGAAGTCTGTCGGTTGCCTGCTGAAGATTCTGGAACTGACCGCCGTAGGTATAGTAATATCCGGCAGGCAGTTTTAGTTCCTTGTCGAGAATCTGCTGAATCTCCTCGACGGTGCTCTGAACATCGCGTCCACGCACGTTAAAGCCGACGTAGATGCGCCGCTCTCCGTCCTCGTGCGTAACCTGTGCCGGAGCATCCTCGAAACTGATGTCGGCCACCTGCCGCAACGGAACGGTTCCGCCATCGGGCAAAGGCAGATAGAGTTCTTCGAGCGACGCCACGTCGTTTCGCAAGGCATCGTCCATGCGCACAACCATGTCGAAACGGCGGTCCTCCTCGAACACATATCCGGTGCGCCTGCCGGCAAAGGCAGCCTCGAGCACGCGGTTGGCAGTAGAAATTGAGATGCCGTATCTCGCCAATCTGTCGCGGTCGTACTTAACCTGAATCTGCGGCAAGCCCTGAACCTGCTCAACAAACGGCTCGGTGATGCCATCGACGCGCTTTATGAGCGATGCCACCTTCTTTGCCGAAGCCTCCAGAACATCGAGGTCGTTGCCGTAGATTTTTATCGCCACATCTTGTCTGATACCCGTTATCAGCTCGTTGTTGCGCATCTGAATAGGCTGCGTCATCTCCACTTCCATTCCGGGAATAACGCTCAGCGCGGCCTCCATCTTCTCCATCAGCTCTTCGGTTGTCTTGGCAGATGTCCATTCGGCTTTTGGAATGAGCGAGATGAGAAGGTCGGCGCGTTCAACAGGCATCGGGTCGGTCGGAATCTCGGCACTTCCTATTCGGGTTACCGCCTGCTTCACTTCAGGAAACTGCGATTTCAGAATCTTCTCGGCCTGAGTGGTGGTCTTAACCATCTGCGAGAGCGATGTTCCCTGCGCCATGCTCACCTCGGCGGCAAAATCGCCTTCTTCGAGGCTCGGAATGAATTCTCCGCCCAAGCGGCTGAAAGCGAAAAGACTTATCAGAAACAGAACGACCATCGACGCGATGAGAGTCTTGCTCCAATCCAGACTTTTGGTGATGACTGGCAGATACCAACTGCGTAATTTCTCAATCAGTCTGTCCGACAGATTTGGCTTGTGCGTGCTCGCCTTGCTCAGGAACATCGCGCTCGCCATCGGAACGTATGTGAGCGACAAAATGAACGCTCCGAGGATGGCAAAGAATATCGTGAGAGCCATTGGGCGGAACATCTTGCCTTCTATGCCCACAAGCGTGAGCAAAGGCAGATAGACGGTCATGATGATGATTTCGCCAAACGCCGCGCTCTTGCGAATTTTCGATGCTGATAGAAGAACCTCGTCGTCCATTTGCTTCTGAGTGAGGCGCGCGCCTTGATATTTGTCGCGCCCGATGGCGATATGATGGCACACGGCTTCGACGATGATTACCGCGCCATCGACTATCAGACCGAAGTCTATTGCTCCGAGGCTCATCAGATTTCCGCCAACGCCAAAGAGTTTCATCATTCCGAAAGCAAAGAGCATTGACAGCGGAATGACCGATGCAACGACCAGTCCGGCGCGATAGTTGCCGAGAAACAGCACGAGGATGAACACGACGATTAGTCCGCCCTCCACAAGGTTTCGGGTAATGGTTCCCGTAACGCGATCAACGAGTTGAGTACGGTCGATAAACGGCTCAATAACAACGCCTTCGGGCAGACTTTTCTGAATCTGCGCCATGCGTTCCTTCACGTTTTTTATAACCTGCTGAAAGTTCTCGCCCTTGAGCATCAGCGTGATGCCGGCAACAACCTCGCCCTCGCCGTTGCGCGTAACTGCGCCGTATCGCGTAGCCGAGCCATACCTAACCTCTGCCACGTCGCGCACCAGAATAGGCGCGCCCGAAACGGTCTTTACTGGAATCTTCTCGATGTCCTCGAGCGAGGTGGCAAGACCGATTCCGCGAATGAAATATTGATTGCTGTTCTTTTCGATGTAACTTCCGCCAGTGTTCTCGTTTCCGGCTTCGAGAGCGTCGTATATGTCGACAACGGTCAAGCCCGAAGCATTCAGGCGGTCGGCATCAACGGCAACCTCATATTGCTTTACGAATCCGCCCCAGCCGCTCACCTCGGCAACGCCTTCGGTTCCAGAGAGTTGTTTGCGCACAATCCAGTCTTGCATTGTTCGCAAATCGGTTAGCGAGAATTTGTCTTCGTAGCCCTTCTTTGCACGAATTGTGTAATGATAAATCTCGCCAAGTCCAGTAGATACCGGCGCAAGTTCAACCGAGCCTTTATCCTTCGGAAGAACCTCTTCGGCTTCTTTCAGTTGCTGGCTCACCTGCTGACGCGCCCAATAGATGTCGGCATCATCGTCAAAGACGAGTGTGATTACCGACAGTCCACTTCGGCTTATGCTTCGCCTCTCCTCAACATTCGGAATATTGGCGAGAGCCATCTCGACGGGCGTTGTAATGAATTGTTCAACCTCCTGCGCGCCCAACGACGGCGCTTGTGCTATCACCTGCACCTGATTGTTGGTTATGTCGGGCGTTGAGTCGAACGGAAGTTGCGAAAGCGACCATCCGCCCCATACCACGAGAACCACGGTAAGCAGGCATATTGTAAGTTTGTTCTCTATAGAGAATTTTATAAGTTTCTGAAACATAATTCTTTAAAATATGAAAAACACGGATAATCCGATGCCAGAAATCCGCATCAGATACACGTCGTTTTTATGAAATAAGAAATCATTGCGCACGATGAACGCACGCATCAGCCTGCTGAGAATCAGAGGCTAAGAGAACAAACTGAAGGAGGCGCACGAAGGGCGTTTATCCGCGTTAGGCAAGCCGAGGTGTAGAACACGACATCGCTCTGCCAATGCGGAATGTTTTGGGTAGGATACAGTTCGATGCCCGCAATCTGGCTTATCAGCGCAACGAATGTAGGCAGAAGATGATATTCGGGATTGCAGAAATCGGTTGTAGACTGAGCGAAGAAGAATTCGTTCTTCTCTACGCACGAAGAGCCGTCATCGTTGTGTGCGGTGTGCGCGTCGTTGTCGGCATCATCGGCTTCGCAATGCTCAACGGTCGTACACAGCACCATTTCGTGATGATGATGCGGAACGAATGGCAGAATCATCAGCATGAATGCCGCCAATGCCACGAATAATATGTACGCGCGTTTCTTCAAACTAAAAACTGATTTCCAACTGCAAAAATAACAAAAAAATTGCTTTCGGCATCGGTCTTCAGCCCGAAAAATATGTTGCAGTAAATTATTCCGTCTGAGCTATTTCCGAGCCTCGGATTTTAGAAAAATATTCTATCTGATTTCGGCACACAGCAATTTATTCGAAATAAAAGTTCTTCAATAAGCATCTTCTCTTATTCCGCCCTGAACCACTCTTCGGGATTCAGTGCCTCAGTCTCCTTTCGCAACTGAAACTGAAGCATAGACTTGCCCTCGTTATCGTTGTAGACCTCGCCCACCGCCTGACGCGGCACGACAAAGTCGCCAGCCGACACACACACGTTGTACAATCCGAAATATCCGCTAATGTATCGTCCGTGGCGCACAAGAACGTTGTACAAATCGCCGCTCTTGAACACAACCGACACCTTTCCGTAGAAAATAGAGCAGGCATTAACGTTGTTGAAGTTGCACAGAATCTTAACGCCTCGCTGCTGCAAGGTTACGTTCTTCTCGTTCTGGAAATGATACGTTCCGTAGTGCACGTTTATGGTACTTATGTCGATAACCGGAAGCATGAACGTGCCCTTGCGCTTCTCGAACTCCATTTCCAGCTGAGAAGGGGTAAGCCTCTCCCACTTGCTTGTTATTATCGAATCGTATGAGCGATAAGTGTACTCGTATTCTATATCTTTTTCAATCTTTCGGGAAGACGAACATGACGCAAGTGTAAATAAAAAAGCCGTTACCCAACAAAATAAATATTTAGTTCTCAAAAAACTCATAATTCGCAGCAAAGTTACAAAAAAACGTAGACTTCAGCATTTATATTTTCACATTTTTTAACTCTACGCTTTATACACACAAACGCATATAATACATGACACGAGTGTTTCATTCTGCATTGCACATAACTATTCCAAACACAAAATGACTTTTCTTTCAATAAACATCAAAGAGCGAAATCATAGATAAAACATAAAAAAAGCGACACTAAACTATTCACATCTATATTTTCTTACTTTTTTAAATTTTGATAACCATAAATTAAACCAATTCTTCTTTTCTATTTTTGCAACAAACCAACTATCTGTATCCTTATCAAATAAATCCTCTATTTTGGCTAAATCAATTCGATTATGTAAGCCGACTTTATAATGATACTCATCAATAAAGTTACAATCGAAATGACATAGTGGGTGTTTTAATCCTTTAGCACCTTTGGGGTCATAATCATATCTAATATAAGCAGGTTCTGTTATCATCAGCCATTCAAATATGCGGATAGCCTTTAGTGTATCTGTGTCTGAAAGGTCTTGTGCTGATGCAATCTCTGAAAATGTTTTATTATCTTTTTGATTGATATCATATTCACTGTACAACCCTCTACTTTTACTTAAGATTGTCGCACTTATATCTATATCATTAAATCTTACATGCCATTTATCTTGACCGGAAACATTATCAGCTTTATTATATATATGAAATGGGAAAGCGAAACTTACAATTTGGTCACTTTTTATAATATAAGCACGCCGAACCCTTTTCGTTGATTCTATTAAAAGATATGGCATCTTGACAGACACCTCACTTTCTGTTTCAGACCATGCCAGAAGATGTTCTATTATTTGAAGAACAATATTGATGTAGTCCAAAGGCTTCTTCAGTTTTCCTTCCATTTTCGCACTTGACATGCTTCCAAGAGAGTGTACATATCTCATACTATTTTTTTATTAAGTCTGCCATCTTTTCAATTTTCTCCAATAGGTCATTTTCGTCTAACCCTGTTATATCGATTAGGGCAAACATTCCGAGTATCTTATCTACAAATATTCCATCAATGTTGTTATCTTTAACATATTGCTCGACCAATTCTTTAAGTGATATAGCTCGCTTTGCCTGCTCAAATCTCATACCGATTTCCTTCTCCTCTTCTGCATCTGCACATTTTATATTCATTGCATGGGTTGTTGTTATCTGATGAAGTCCGTCTTTTATCTCTTTAGGAACTTCGCAAGTTGAATCGGTAATCAGCAGATAACTTCGTATAAACGAACGAGTAAGCATAGTGTATAGCGCATTTCTAAACTGATGATCATCAGCAATATTTTCTACAATACATATTACATAAGGGTATTCAAGTCCCTTCACATTATTTCTATTACTGATTAATACAGCGTCAGCAACAGGCTTTTTAGATTCGTATGCTTTGTTGGTCTCCCAATTATATTTATTGCCTATTGCAATACAAATTCTGTTTGCAAGATTATAATTTCGAGTCTTCTCGTCAACAAAAATAATTGCAACATCATTAGGTGTCAGTGTTTCATTATTCTCCTTGTTCATCTCGTCTATCAGCCCACATACCATCTCTTCTGTCGAGATTGCAAATCCTCGTTTATAAACTTTCACACTTTCATACGAAATATCATCGCCATCAAATCTTTTATTCGGCTCTCTCGTTAAAGTCATTCTGTCTCCATTCTTTTTCACAGAATAACCACAGGTTCTCCAATCTTCGTCTTTCAACCACCTATAACGTTTTTGCTCAAAAAGACCTAACCCCATAGCATGCGCAAACATCAAAGTATCAGGGGCAGTTCTATAGCATTTACCAAGCAGATAATCAGCATTATATGCTTTCGCGATATGCTCCGCAAAAATTGATTGGAAGACATCTCCTGCCATATATACCTGCTTTGATGTTACAATTTTGCATAGTTCCTCGAAATTTTGGTCAAAATCCTGACTTTCATCCACAATAATATAATCAAAAGCTGGTTTAATTTCCCCTTGACTTCTTAGTTCGTTCAATGCCTGTTTGCAAATTTGGTCAAATGATGTCAAATAATTATAACTATGAAACGAAAGCCCATAGTGATGACAGATATATCTATAAAGACCTGAATTTGAATCAAAAGCACGTCCCCAAGCATTTGCGCACCATAATCTTTCCTCCCAATCTATTTGCTTTTGTACCTTCATATAATTGAAGAATTGTTGAATGCGGATACGCAAAGTACTTGCCAATATTCGGTTATGGCATGTAAAGAATATCTTTACATCATCAGATGATGAGTACAGTTCCTTTAGTTTATGAAGTAACAATTCCGTTTTACCTGTTCCCGAAAGCCCTTGAATCTTAATCACCTTCTGCTGGCGGTTATCATAAATAAACCTTGTTTGATCACCATCAAAAAGTTGAATTTTATGTCTTACTTTCTCAACCAGAGTTTCAGGTACATCTACACCAACTTTAGATATTTCATTAACACTACCTATGCAAAGTGAAACTAACAATTCTGACTTTCGTCTCTTCAATGGATCAGAAAGTCTTAGCTTATCCATCAAACCAGCGACATTTGCAAAATCGCCTAATTTCATTGATGTAATTAACTCATTCTCTACCTTAGAGTATAATCCCATTTTTGAACGATAATCATACTTTTGGTACAAATATCTTATATCGCCTTTGATATCTTCTTCATAACCCTCGAAATCATCCGTATCTGGCTCTTCTACTATACAAAGTTGAAAACCAGGTGCCAAAAGCAGGAAATGTTTTTCATATTCTTCATGGTCGGAATCCACAACAGGGTTCTTTAAAAGATATACTCTAAGACTATTCACTCTACTATACTCTTCCATGCCTGCCAACCAATCTGGCTCCTCGCCTTCTTTGTATGGAAGATTATGATAAAAATAACTTGATTTCATATTTGTCACAAATGAAAGTTTATCTAACCGTTAAATCTACGATACTAATAATAGCATATAAAATTCTGAATTACATAAGTATAATTAAGAATTTTGCCCGTTTTTTTCATATATCCTAATATTGATAATGAAATAAAAACAAGACACCGCAAAGTTAGCAATAAAAATCAAATACATCACACCTTTAGATAGTATATTTTTGTAACAATAACATAATTGAGAATATCAGAACTTAAAAAGGGCATGTATAAAAATCTATACATACCCTTTCTTATTTTACTTTGTTTCAGCCTTCTTTGCCACCTCAGTCTTTTTCTTGGCTGGGGTTGCCTTTTTCGGAGTAGCAGCCTTCTTTGCCGTCGGCTTTTTGGCAGCCGTTTTCTTAACCGCCGTAACGGCTTTCTCGGCCTTCTCTACAACCGATGAATCCGGTTCGTATTTCTTCAGTCGGGCACGAAGTTTCTCAATCTCTCTGTCCTTTACCTCCAGTTCTTCGCTCTGGTTG
>JBGUGY010000463.1:0-8403 GCA_045111775.1 Bacteroidaceae bacterium
CGTACCGTTATCTACGAAAAGCGTCGTCACGCGGTGATGGGCGAGCGTATCGGTAACGATATTGCAAACATGATATGGGACCGCGTAATCACTATCATCAAGAATAACGATTACGAAGGAATAAAGGAGTCTATGATTGAGGTCTTCGCAATGGATTGTCCGTTCACTCAGGATGAGTTCGAGACTGTTCCACGCGAGAAACTCGAGGATGATACTTACGCTGCAGTTATGGAGACATTCAAGCGTCGTTCTGACAAGATTGCAAGCATTGCATATCCTGTGATAAAGAATGCTTACGAATCTCCACAGGGTCAGATGTTCGAGAACATCATGATTCCAATCGTAGACGGAAAGCGCATGTATAATGTTCAGTGCTCAATGAAAGAGGCTTACGAGACTGAGTGCAAGAGTGTTGTAAAGCAGTTCCAGAAGATAATTCTTCTTCACTCTATCGATGAGGGTTGGAAGGAAAACCTTCGCGACCTTGACGAGTTGAAGCACTCTGTTCAGAATGCAAGCTACGAGCAGAAAGATCCGCTTTTGATTTTCAAACTCGAGAGTGCCAAGATTTTCGACTCGATGGTTGATAAAATCTACAACGACGCTACTTCGGTTCTTATGCGTGCCCGAATTCCAGTAGCACCAACCGAGGACGAGAACGGTCAGGCTGCTCCTGAGTTGCGCGAGGCTGAGCCAGAGCGTCCAGCTCCACGTCAGCAGTACACCGAGACATAGGTCGAGATGGACGAGGCTCGCGAGGCTGCACAGCGTGAAGCTGCGAGCCACGACACACGCGAGGTTCAGCGCACTCCAATCGTGAACGAAGGTCCGAAGATTGGTCGCAACGATCCTTGTCCTTGCGGAAGCGGCAAGAAGTACAAGAATTGTCATGGAAAGAATCTGTAAAGATTGATTTGAATATAATTAGAAGTCTGCATCCAATTGATGCAGACTTCTTTTTTTTGCGAAACCGAATTTTATTGGCATAAAAATACGCGCGAGGTCTTTGCTGACGAAAAATATTATCTGCCAACTTGTTATTTTACAAAACGATAGATGTAATCGCTCTTTTTTGTTTTGTAAAACATAAATATTTTCTTTGCATATTTCGCAATAACTTTTAAATTTGTAGCGCGTTTACAGATAAATGCAGTGAAACAAGCTAACTATGTTAAATGATAACGATTCGGTCGTTAACCATGAAAAAAAGAGAAACTTAAATAACAAAAAAAGCTAAACTAATCACTATTAATTAAAAACAATCTAACCATGTCGAAAAATTTGAATTTATTTCGAATTGCACTGACAATGCTGTTGCTCGTTTTTGTTGCGGCGTTGCATGCGCAGACTGTGAAGGGAGTTGTAAAAGATTCAAGTGGAGAGCCGATTATCGGTGCTTCTATCTTGGAACTTGGTACCCAGAACGGTACAACTACCGATCTTGAGGGAGCGTTTACTCTCAAGGTGCAGAGCACTAATCATGAACTTCAGTTCTCATACATCGGTATGAAAACTCAAACCGTAAAGATTGGTGCTACCCGCGAATTTAAGATTGTCCTTGAGGACGACTCAAAGACATTCGAGGAAATTGTTGTTGTTGGTTACACAAGCCGTGCGCGTAAGGACCTTACCGGTTCTGTTGGTTCGGTTTCAGGAGCAAAGCTTGCCGAGGTTCCTGTGGCATCTGCCGCTGAGGCTCTTCAGGGAAAGATTGCCGGTGTGCAGGTAACTACCGACGATGGTGCTCCGGGTGCCGAGGTTAACATCCGTATTCGTGGTGGCTCGTCACTTTCTTCTGATTCAAGCAAGCCATTGTTCATTGTCGATGGTTTCCCGCAGGATAACATCAACGATATTCCTCCAACAGATATTCAGAGTATGGATATCCTGAAGGATGCTTCGCTTACAGCCATCTATGGTGCACGAGGAGGTAACGGCGTTGTAATCGTAACAACAAAGTCGGCTAAGTCGGGCAGCGTAAAAGTTGATTTCAACACATACTGGTCGTGGAGCAAACTTGCCGGAAAGCAGGAGATGCTTAACACTTACGAGTTTGTGAAGTATCAGCTCGATTATTGTATCGCAAACAATGGTCGTACTTATCAGTTCCGCAGAGACTATGGTAACCCTAACGACCTTGACATCTACAAGAACTGTGTTACTCACGACTGGCAGGACGAGGTTCTTGGCGGAACTCCGCTTACACAGAACTATAACGTAACCTTGACTGGTGGTAACGACAAGATTCGTTTCAACACATCTTTGTCTCACAACGATCAGGAAGGTTTGGTTGATAACACTGGCGTTCGCCGTACAAACATGAACACCAAGCTGAACATCACGGTAAGCCCTAAGGTGCAGATACTTATCAATCCACGCTTTACTTACCGTCGCGACCTTGGTGCTGGTTCGAGCAACATTGGTACAAACGGACTTGTTGGCGTGCTTCGTTACCGCCCGACAAACGGCTTGCGCGAGTATGCAAGTCCTGCCGAGCAGATGCTTAGCTACGACGAGGAGAAATACTGGGCAATGTCAAGCCCTAAGGACGACATCGACCAGAACTATCAGTTGAAGCACACTTATACCTTTACTAATCAGGCAAGTATAACATGGAACATTCTTGAAGGACTTACATTCAAGTCTGATTTCGGTTTGTCTTGGATGTTCAGAGATACAAACCGTTTCTATGGCGCTTTGACATCAAAGGGTATTGCAAACAATGATATGCCGTTTGCCGAGATTACCAAGTATAACAAGATGGATTACACTTGGACAAATACTCTGAACTATGGCATTACATTGAATAAGAGTCACGACCTTTCATTCTTGTTGGGTCAGGAAATCCAGCATTCAGAAAATGAAACTCATTATTCAGCCTCACGCTATTTCCCACAGACAATTTCTCCGCGCGATGCGTTCAACAACATGGGACTTGGTTCTGCTTATCAGATAACATCATCAAGAAGCACTCCAATCCGTACAGCTTCATTCTTCGGACAGGCTGCTTACAACTACAAGCACAAGTATCTTCTTTCTGCTACATTCCGTGCCGATGGTTCGAGCCGATTCGCACCAGGACAGCAGTGGGGCTACTTCCCTTCAGCATCAGCCGGTTGGGTAGTTTCAGAAGAAGGATTCTGGGGCGAAAACAATCTTGTAAATATGTTCAAGGTTCGTGTAGCCATCGGTACTTCGGGCGATAACAACATTGGCGAGGACAGATGGAGATATGTATATTCGGTTAATGCAAACGGCGGTCCAAGCTGGGGCGAGAATACCGTTTCAAAACTTGGTGAGGTTTATTATGCTGCCGAGAGCCTGTTCCCTAATACCGATATCAAGTGGCAGACAAAGGTTTCGCGTAACTTGGCATTCGATATTCAGTTGTTCAAGGGACGTCTGACAATTACTCCTGAGGTTTATTGGGATACAACGCACGACCTTCTTTACAAGTGCGAGATTCCTACAACTACTGGTTATGCTACTCAGTATCAGAATATTGGTCAGGTTACTAACCGCGGTTTCGAAATCTCTGTATCGGGCGATATTCTTCGCGGAAAGGACTACTTCCTTACAGGTAGTTTCAACCTTGGTATGAACAAGACCCGCGTTGACAAGGTTAACGGCGTGAACAACTATTTCGAGGCTTCGAGCTGGGACAGCGAGAATAACTTCCGCATGGTTGTCGGTCAGGAACTCGGCCTTATCTACGGTTACGTTTACGACGGCATCTACCAGTTCGACGAGTTTAACCGCAACGGATTCAACTACGAACCTAAGGAAGGAACGGTTGAGGGCTTGTTCGGTACTTTGCCGGGACGCATAAAGTTCAAGGATCTTGATGGTAATGGCACTATCGACATCAACGACCGCACCGTTATTGGTAACACAAACCCACGCTATCAGGGAGGTTTCAGCCTTAACGGACAGTACAAGAACTTCGATTTCAATGCAAACTTTGTGTATATGCTCGACTTCGATATTCTTAACGCTACGGCTTATGAACTGTCATCGGCTAAGGATGCAAGTCAGAAGAAACAGTACAACGTTCTTGCCAAGTTCAACTACGACAACCGTTGGGTTTACTATGGCGACATCTACACTCAGAATACCGATGGAACTCAGAGCATCTACAATCTTAACGAGCCTTTGTTGAGCAACTCTCAGCATATCGACTATCTTGATGTTTACGAGCAGCTTAACTCAGGTAAGACTTTGTGGAATCCACAGGATGTAACAACACGCTACACTCACTCTTACTTTGTAGAGGATGGTTCGTTCCTGCGTTTGCAGAATGTAACTGTTGGATACACTCTGCCAAGCGAGTTGACTAAGAAGGTGGGCATCTCTAAACTTCGTGCTTATGTTACAGGTTCTAACTTGTTCTGCATTACAAGTTACTCTGGTTACGACCCTGAGGTTAACATCCAGAAGGGACTTACTCCAAGTGTCGACTACAACACTTATCCGCGTAGCCGCAGCTATTTGTTTGGTCTTAACATGACATTCTAATTTAATCAAAAAGAAATCCATGAAGATTAAAAATATATTTCTCGTAGGTCTTGCTTCTTTTGGCATGGCGTCATGTAACGATTATCTGGAAACGGATGCGCCTTCAAAGCTTACAGACGACTATGTTTTTGCTACCACAGAAGAGGCTAACCGACTTTTGAACGGTGTGTATCAGGCCACCTGTTCGGATAAAACTTATGGCAATGCATATCTTACAACATTCTGCCTAAACAGCGATGTTGAGTTTACAACATCGTCGGCTGAGTTGAAGAGTGCGAGCCACAACGAATGGAAACTGTTTGACGGCGAGGCCGACGGTAGCGGTTTGGAGAGCACATGGAATGCTGTCTATGCAGCCATAGAGCGTGCCAACAACTTTGTGAATGCTGCCGAGAACAGCGAATTGTACAAGTCTGGCAACGAAGATTTGAACCAGATGATTGGCGAGGCAAAGTGCATCAGAGCCATGAACTATCTTGATGCCGTAATTCTTTGGGGCGATATACCGTTCTCGCTAACCCGTACATACGACAACGAGAGCCTTGTAATGCCAGTTGCCAGCCGTGATGTAATTCTGTCAACCCTTATCGAAGACTTGCGTTCGGCTGCTCCTAAAATGAAGATGGCATCAAAGATAACCGAGGGTGTTGAGCGTTGCTCTAAGGAGTTTGCTTGGTCGCTTATCGCTCGCATGTCGTTGTTCCGCGGAGGATATTCGCTTCGTCACAACGATGGCGATACAAAGGGCTACAAAATGGAGCGCCCTGCCGATTATCTTGATTATTACAAGATTGCACGCACTTATGCCGACTCTGTAATCAAGTCGGGCTCGCACAATCTTACAAAGGACTATTTCACAGTTTTTGTTGATGAGTCTAACTACAAGGTTGCAACAGGCGACGACCCAATCTTCGAGATTCCATTTGTGCAGGATGTAAACGGAAATATCGGTTATATTCACGGTCCAAAGGGCGACGAGTCAAGTGCCGGTGGTACTGAGGGCAAGAACATTTGGGGTAAGTCATCAGGCTCTGTTGGCTTGAATGCCTTCTATCGCTTCACGTTCGACTCAGAAGACAGCCGTCGCAATACAATAGGTTACTGGTCATACAGTTACGACGGAACTCCTGTTGCCGTTGCAAGTTACAACAACTACTGTAACAAGTGGTCTAAGTTCTGGGATGAGTCTGCAATACTTGGCAAGAACAGTTCAGACAAAACAGGTGTAAACTTCCCATACATGCGCTATGCCGACGTTCTTTTGATGTTTGCCGAGGCTGACAACGAGATTGAGGGCAAGCCTACTGATGAGGCTAAGACTGCTTTGAAGGCTGTGAGAGAGCGTGCATTCCGCTCTGCCAATAACAAGAGCGACAAGGTTGATGCCTATGTTGATGCAGCATCTACTAAGGATGCGTTCTTCGACCTTATAGTAAAGGAGCGTGCTTGGGAGTTTGGCGGCGAGAACATCCGCTGGAAAGACCTTATCCGTTGGAATATGTATAACAAGGTGGTTTATCAGCAGTTCTGGAAGTACTACGGAATGGGTTGCGACCGCGATGACTCTTACGACTACGAGGGCATCTTCAACAAACTGCCGGGCGTATGCTTCTACAAGGTTCTTTCGCGCGACAGCCTGAACAAGCATCCTGAAAAGTACACAGCCGAGAAGTATCCGGAGTTGACATCTTATCCAAACAAGACTCTTGACGTTCTCGAATTCTTCCGTTACGATTCAGACAATTTGACAATCGTGAACCTTTGGGACAACTTCGGTATGAACGTAGACTATATGCCATCTGAGGTAGGCTCAGATGCTTGGAACAAGGTTACATTCTTCAGCTGGCTCGACGACGAGACGGGTATTGCAAAGGCTCCTTGCCGCTGCTCTTTGCGCGGATACATCTACATTGATGCATCAGGAGTAATCACGCCAACCTCAATGCCAGAGTTCAACTCTCTCGATGTGCTCGAGACATTGCCTCCGGTACGTTACATGCTCCCTTATCCAACCGACGCTATAACAAAGAGTCAGGGCGCATACAAGAACTACTATGGTTACTAATTAAAAATGACAGAAACAATGAAGAAATATAATAAATATATTTTCGCTTCAATGCTGTTGGGAGCATCGGCTATGTTTACAGCCTGCTCCGACAGTCCGAGTTGCGACGGCGGAGAGAGTAACCGCCTGTTCATGCCGATGTTCCGTCTTACACAGAATCTGAACAGTACGACAGACAAGTATCATTGCGATATCACCACACGTCTTTCTTCGGATGTACTTCCAAACGGATATACTCCTCATGTTAACGATATCATGATGATTTGGTATCAGGTGAACGATGCTGCCGGTTACGAACTTAAGGCTAAGGTTCAGGGAACGGAGTGGGATAGAGACGAGGTTCTCGACACAATCCTTACTGCCGACCAGTATCAGTTTATCCACGAGGATTTGCAGTACAGCGTTGGATACCTGTATGCCATCCGCGCACTTGCAAGCATCGACGGCTGCGACGGAAAGGGTAAGATGAAACCTGAATATTTGGCTAATCCAAACGACTCTCGCAACTCTAAGTGGTACGGCTACGGTGATGGTTCGCATCAGAACGATATGTCGCGCGATGATTCACGCGAACAGACTGGTAGCATGACGACTGGTATGCGTTACGATGTTCCGTCGGTTTTCTGGACTGAGGACGTTACAAAGACAACGATGAAGGTCTACTTCAACACTCTTACCGACCAGAGCACAGTTAATTCGTTCAAGGATTTCTTGGATGCCGGCGCAACAACAACGACAAGTGGCGACGATGTAAACTGGGATTTCGACCAGATTTGCGTTGTGCCATCTGCCGACAATCCTACACTTCCTGCCATCTATCATAATGTAACAGATGCAGAGCGTGCTCAAGGCTATGTTGAGTTTACCGGACTTGAGAGCAATGCAGCCTACATCGTTAGCGGTATGAACAACAAGGTGGCTCGCTACTACGACCGTCAGTACAACTCAACAATGGTGCGTATGCAGGGCGATCCGGGCGAACCAATCAAGCTGAAGTGGTATTGCGATCCTAACGATACAATTCTTCACAATAACGGTAATCAGGTTGGAACGGTGTTCGGTTCAGAGAATCTTCAGGCTTGCCGTATCGATACAGTTCTTACAAACTACATGAGCGACAATTCAATTGCCGAAGGTCAGGTGTTCTATCTTGAGGGTGGCAAGACATATTATACTTGCACAACCGTTGAGATGACAAAGGGATTTACCCTTGAAACCGACCCTGCCGACATTGCCGCAGGAAAGGGACGTGCAACGGTTCTTCAGGGTGTTGGATATACAAATGCCGACCACACTGCAACTAACGCAAACAACTGGGGATTGTGTCGTAACGCACGCTCTGGCGCTGAGAACGGCGTATGTTTGGCAATCCAGCCAATCATCTTCAACAACATCAACTTCCAGCCAGAGCATTGGTACAACTATTTCGACCAGAAGGCATCAGACGGTAATTCTAAGTTTACAATCAACGGTAACTACTTCATGAATATGTATTCTCAGGGACTGTCGTTCTCGCTTGCCGAGTTGAGGGTGAGCAACTGTACATTCCAAGGTCATGTCCGCGGATTCATTCGTTTCCAAGGTCCTAACCGACAGATTATCGAGAAGTTGACCGTTGAGAACTGCGTGTTCTACAACGAAGGCGGTTACGATACAAACGGCCGTGGATACTCATGGTTTGCAGGTCCGGGTAACAACCGAAACTCAAACTTCTACAAGAACTTCACGTTCCGCAACAACACAATCGTGAACTCTCCACGTCATGCACTCGTAACAGAGAACAAGCAGCTTGCATGGCCTGAAGGTACAACATGGAACATCAC
>JBGUGY010000464.1:0-6717 GCA_045111775.1 Bacteroidaceae bacterium
ACGGCGACCGTTTATCACCACCATCATCTGCGTAAGCGATTCGTTTACGAGGGCGAACATCTCGTGCAGGCTGGCATACTGCTGCGGCATGAAATCCTCGCGGCCTTCCTTGCGCTGTCTGATGGTTCGCGCAATCTTTGAGCAGGCATCGCCAACCGATTCGAGTTCGCCTATCTGCCTGAGCATATCGCGTACCTTCGACTTTGTATCGTCCGAGAGCCGTTCGTTGCTCACCTCGCCAAGATATGCGGCAATCTCGGCCTCCATGTTGTCGGCAATCTCCTCGTACTTACAGATGCGCTCGTACTGGCGGTCGAACTCAGCGTTGTCCTTCTCGTCGAGCAGGCTCTGAACCATTCCGAACATACGCTGCATACGCTCGGCAAAGTGTGCAACCTCCTTCTGCGCCTGCAAAACCGAAATCTCGGGCGTTGACATCAGTCCGCCGTTGATGAAATGCAGAGCCGACACCTTCTTCTTTTCCTTGTCGTTATCCGGAAGAAGTCGGCAGACGAGTCTTTCCATCTGTGGAATGAACCAGATGAGGACAGCCGTATTCAGCACGTTAAAGCAAGTGTGGAAGAGAGCAAGGACAACCGGGATACGCTCGGGCTGACCGCCATCGTGAGCCGAATATCCCACAATGCGGCATACCATATCAACAAACGGATAGAACACGCACATAACCCACAGCACTCCGAAGAGGTTGAAAACCAAGTGCGCCAATGCTGCCCTGCGAGCAGGCGTTCCGGCACCGAGCGCAGCCAGATTGGCGGTTGCCGTGGTTCCGATATTCTCGCCCATAACCAGCGCGATGCCCAGATAAATAGGAAGCACTCCGGTTGAGCAGAGAAGAATGGTTATTGCCATTACCGCCGCAGATGACTGCACTATGCAGGTGATAACTGTTCCGGCGGCAAGGAAGATGAGCACCGTGAGATAACTGTCGGTATTGAACGAAGAGAAGAAACTTACAACGGCGGCATTGTGCTCAAGATTCATGCTCTTGCCCACTCCGCTAAGCAGCACCAGCGACCAGAAGAGGAATGCCAGTCCGAAGAGGAAATCGCCAGCAAAGCGATGTTTCTTCTGCCATATAAGAAAGATGCCCACAATGAATGCCGGAAAGACAACGCTGGTAAGGTCTACGCTGTATCCCAGCGACATAATCCATGCCGTGAGGGTTGTTCCGATGTTGGCACCCATGATTACGGATATTGCCTGAGCCAAGGTAAGCAGTCCGGCAGAAACGAACGACACCGTCATGACCGTTGTTGCCGACGACGACTGCACGGCGCAGGTAACAAACGTTCCGGTAAGCATTCCGCTGAATCGGTTCGAGGTCATCCTTCCAAGAATGTGTCTCAAACTCGAGCCTGCCATCTTCTGCAAGGCGTCGCTCATCATCTTCATTCCGTAAATAAGAAGAGCCAGCGAGCCGAGCAGCCTAAAAATTAAGTCGCTAGTCATTTTTTAGTTATTGTTTTAATTTTCGCAACAAATTTACAAAAATATGCAGAAAAAAACCACATCGGCACGGTTACAAAACGGTTACAAATAATCATTAGCGTAAAAAAGAAAGGCCCGTGGCCTTAATTAAAAAAGCCGCGAGCCAATCCCTTCGCTTATTCAAGAGTCAGGCATTGAGAGCCTGAACAATATCGTCGAAAATATCATCTACATCTTCAAGACCGACGCTCAGACGTATTGTCGTGTCCTTAACATCCATCGCCTTCTTCTGACTTCCGCTGAAAGGACCGAAGATTGTTGAGTACGGGTGAATGGCAAGCGTCTTGTTGTCGAACAGATTTGTGGCACGATGAAC
The DNA here is from genome assembly GCA_045111775.1 of Bacteroidaceae bacterium. Classification (GTDB taxonomy): domain Bacteria; phylum Bacteroidota; class Bacteroidia; order Bacteroidales; family Bacteroidaceae; genus Ga6A1. The sequence goes on from JBGUGY010000464.1 coordinate 1,826, forward strand.
CACTTTCAGATTGTTGATGAAGCTGTAACACGACTGGCGGTCGGCCAAGTCGATGGTAAGCATCGCGCCGCCCGTCTTGCCGTACTGCTTTTGAGCCAGTTCGTAGAACGGATTATCTTCCAAGCCGATGTAGTTTACGCTTACAATCTGCGGAACATCGCGAAGACGCTTGGCAAGTTCGAGCGTATTGCGGCTCTGCACGGCATATCGCGCGTGAAGCGACTCCAGACCGAGTGTCTGCATGTAAGCCGCGTGAGGAGTCATGTATCCGCCCATATTGAAAAGAAGTTCGAAACGGATGCGCTGATTGAAGACGCCGAACGTTCCGTAGTCGATAATCAGTCCGCCGAGCGATGTTGCTCCGCCCGAGATGTACTTAGTGCTGCTCACAACCTGAACGTCGATGCCCAGAGCCTTGGCGTCGAACTCGGTAAATGGAATCATAGTTGTGTCGGCAATGAGCGGAATGCCGTTCTTGTGCGCCACCTCGGCAAGAGCAGCAACGTCGGCAACCTCCATCTGCGGATTAGTAACGATTTCGAGGAAGATGCAGCAGGTGTGCTCGTCTACGGCAGCCTCAACAGCATCGATGTCGAGCAAATTCACCGCCTTGCCGTCTACCCCAAGTCTGCCGAGCGTCTTGTTTATCAGCGACACCGTGTTGCCGAACAGATGATTGCTCGTAACGATGTTGCTTCCGCTCTGCGCCACGGCTATCAGCGCGTTAGAGATGGCTGCCATGCCCGAGTTGAAGGCAAAAACGTTCTGCGCATCGGTAAGCGCTTTCACTCTGTCTTCGAAGAAAGTAACCGTAGGGTTCATCACTCTCGAATAATCAGGTTCGAGAACCCTTCCGCAGAAGGCATCTGCCATTGCCTGCGCGCTGTCGAACTCGAAGGCGGCACAATGATATACCGGCATGCTCAAAGCGCCGTACGGGTCTTTCTTACTGTAGTTTGTCTTTGTTGCTATTGTCTGTTTGCTCATAACTTTACTGTTTTTATTTCTTATTAACTATTGCACAAACGCACGAATCGCTCCACACGTTTTCTGCTGTTTCAACCATATCAATTATCGTAAAAATAGGAAGGATAATTCCCATTATGCCCACGGGCGAGCCGTTGCCAGCCATAAGCGAGAGCGTAAGGAAGTAGCATCCCATAGGGACTCCAGCGTTGCCGATGGCAGAAATTACCGCAATGACGAGCCACAAGAGCATCGTTGGGAGCGTGAGAACCGTTCCGCCGTTCTGCATCACAAAGAGCGATGTAACCAAGATGAAGGCTGCGCATCCGTTCATGTTTATCGTCGTGCAGATGGGCAGCACGAAGCGCGCCACATCGGGACGGACGCCCAGATTATCCTCTGCCGAACGCATCGTTACAGGCAGAGTGGCAGCCGAACTCTTGGTAAAGAGAGCCATCAGCACGGCTGGCGACATTGCCTTGAACACCTTCAGAGGATTAAGGCCGCGAGCCAGAAGGAACAGCGGCAGAACAATGAAGAACTGAATGATGTTTCCGCCAAGGATTACAGCCACATACTTGCCAAGCGAGCCGACGATTACGCCTGCCGTAATCTGAGCCGAGAGTTGGGCGGCAAACGCAACGATTCCGACGGGCAATGCCCATATCAGCGCACGGATAAGAGTGAACAGAAGTTCCTGCAAGGCTGAGAAAAACTTTACGAGCACTTCCTTGTTATCGCTCTGCGGCATGAAGGCGAGAGCCAGTCCCACTGAAGAGGCGATGATGAGAATACTCAGCACGTTTCCGTTGATGAACGGCTGAAGTACGTTGCTCGGAATAACATTCAAGATGTGGTCGTAGTACGACAGCGACTCCAGATTCTGCGGTACGTCTACGCTTCCCATCTTCACCACCTCCTCGGGAAGATTCTCGGGCGCGATGACAACGTACAGAACCAATCCGACGGCAGCCGCCGAAACGGTTGTCAGCAGCGTGTAAGTAAGCGTGTGCGCGAATATCTTTCCGGCATTGTTCTTTGTGCCGAGCGATGCCAGCGTGGTTATCACGGCAAGCGCGATGGTTGGCACGGCCACAAACTGAAACAGCCGCGTAAACGACGATGCAATGAAATTAAACAGCGCGTTGAGCCATTCAATCTCCAAAACTCCAAGAATTGCGCCCAACACGAGCGCACCAATCCATATTACTATATTTTTCATCCTTTTATATTGTTTTTTGCTTCCTAAACTTTACGTCATAACGACCATGCCAGATTAAGGTAGAAGTTGCGTCCCTTCTGCGGAATGTCGCACCAGTCTGAAAATGCCGAATATCTCTTGTCGAGCAGATTCTCAACACCAGCCCTCACAGTTAGTAACGCCTTGCGTAGCGAAAAATTATACGAGCCACTCAGTCCGAGCACAACATATTCGGGAGTCTCGCTCTCGCCATACTTCGCAGCATAGTTTGTCTGGCGTGCATTTCCCTTTACATCGAACTGAACTCTTGCACCGCCCTTGGCATAAGCCAGATTAAGTCCGTAACTTAAAGGCGATATTAGCGGCAGGTTATCGCCATTGTCATCCGTTCCGAGGGCATAGCCCAGCGAGCCGTTCAGCTCCAATTCTTTCAGAATCTGCCACTTGGCAGTAAAGTTTGTATTGATGATGCGCGCATCGCTCAGGTTTCCGTACACCTTAACGCCCTTTGCGCCTATCGTCATGGCACTGAGGCGATTCTCGAAATGCCCTATGATGTAGTTGCTGAAGAAGAAGGCGTTGGCATCTATCTGAAGCGACAGGCGTTTTATTCCGCTGAACTTTGCCGATGCGTTCACCTCTACTGCCGATTCGTTCTTCAGAGCCGGATTGCCGATGTAGTCGAACTGATCGAACGTATTGTTGAGATAATATCCGTATGCCTCGGTAACGGTAGGAGCGCGACTGCCCCACCCTGCGCCGACCGACAGAAGCCAGTCTTTCGGCGTGAACGAGTAGCCCATCGCCACCCTTCCTGTTGTCTGCCGATATTCGTCCGTCATCTTCGGGAAGAATACCTTCTGCGCCTTGTAGCCCTCCTCGTTGTTCAGTTTCTGAGTCTGAAAGGCTATCTTAGCCGAGAGCCTCAGCGCGTGCTTGCCCGAGAGCGTTATTCTGTCGCTGAAAGCCAGTCCGGTGTTCAGCGTTCCCACATCGGGCCACGTTACCATGTACATCGGCGCAGCACCTCCGGGATACATCGTCATGTCGGCAAAGAGGCGGTTGTAGTACAAGTCGTAGTTCAGTTGCGCATCGTGAACGCTGTTGCCTGCCACGAGCAGACTGTACAAGCCGGCCGTCCAACTCTCGCCGGGCATATCCATGTGAATCTCGACGTCGGGGCGCGTGGTGTCGTCCATTATATGTGTTATGTGATTGTAGTATGCCTTTGTCTCCCACGAAGTGAGAAAATCTCCGCCAAACAGCCTTCGGTACGACAGCGAGGTGATGAAAGCCTCAGCCTTCGAAACGTCCATGTTCAAGGCGGGATAGCCAACGTCCGTAGCCTTGTCGTAGATGAGCGTTCCCTCGACGATGTTCTTTTCCTTCAGTCTGAAGCCCACGTTGCCAAAGAGGTTTATTTTCGTAAACTGCGAGTACAGCACCTCCTTGCCGCCGGCCTTGTAGTTGTCGGCATCGCGCCAATATGCTCCGAAGTTTGTGTAGAACGAGTGTCGCGAGATGGCAGCGTCGGCGCCAGCCACCCTTACGTTTCCGTTCGTCTCGTATCCGGCGTTGGCACTCAGCTGCAAAGGCTTCCTGCCGAATCCAGCCTTCTGAAGCTTGAGGTCGAGGCTTCCACCGATGTTGCCTGTGCTCTGCGGATTGCCGAAGAGTCCGGAGTTAAGGCTTATGCTTTGCAGATTACCACTTTCCACGTACGATGTTACGGGGTCCATCTTGTCGGTACAAGCATAGAAAATCTTCATACCGTCGATGGTTGTCGATACTCGTTCGGTCTGCATATTGTTTACCGACGGCTCCCAAGCGTAACTTCCGCGCCTTATTAGGCTTACACCCGAGAGTTGCTGAAGATGCTCGTCGATGCTTGCCGTCTTGCCCTTGACAGAGCGTTTTCCGCCCTGTGTGTTTGTAGTAGATACCACCACTACCTCGTCGATGTTATGCGACTGGTTGGTGATGGTATCACTGTTATGAGCAATATAAAGGGTTGAAAATAGTAATTCTAAAATCATTCGAATTGACAATTGAAAATTGACAATGGACAATTGCTTTTCAATCTTCAATTGTCATCATTGTCAATTGTCAATTGTGCATTGTCAATTATGAATCAAATAGTTACATCAAGATACAGCGAGCTGAAGCCAGAGTCCAGATCGTCGCCGCCTGCCACGATGTTGCCGTTGGCATCCTTCACTGTCAGATGGATTCGCCACAAGCCTGTCATCGTAAGATTGAGAGTGCCCAGATAGCTGCCGTCGCTCTGCTTTGCAAAAGCCTCGTTGTCTGGCGACGAATGGTTGCCCATGTCTGGCATAGTTGGGAGAATCTCTACTGTAAACTTCTCGCTTGCAAGCTGATAAGGTTCTGTAACCTTCGCGCTCTTCTTCGAGATGTAAGCCTTAACGGCGTTTGTGCCAGTCTTGTATTCAGTTGGATTTACGAGCGAGATGAAGAATGTCTCGTCGCCAACCTTGAACGACTTAACCCAGTCCTGACCATCCGGCAGCGGATTTACAACCTGCTCAACATCACTTACGCTTGCCTCGCTCTTCAGCACTCGTGCGGTGTAAGACAAAGCCCATGTGTTCTTGCCCGATGTGTTCATGATGAACGAAATCCAGCCACGCTTTACTGCCGTAGGCTTGTCGTCGAATGTCTCGACGCCTGCCGATATTGGAGTGCTGTGATACATGTTCATTGC
>JBGUGY010000465.1:0-4043 GCA_045111775.1 Bacteroidaceae bacterium
GTTCGAGGCTGTGGACTACATGATAAAGACGGGATGCCGACGGGTTGCCTTCCTCGGCTCGGTAATGACTCTCGAGATTGCCAAGAACCGATGCAACGGATACAAGGACGCCCTGCTCAAAAATCACATAAAGATTGACGAGCGTCTGATTATGCAGTGCGACAAGCAGGGCGACGCGCATCTGCTGCTTCCGAAACTGCTGCTCGACAAGGACAGACCCGATGCCCTCTTCGCCATAAACGACGACATCGCATTCGAGGCTCTTCAGGTGTGCCGCGAGCTGAATCTCGACGTTCCGAAAGATGTATCAATCTGCGGATTCTCAAACAGTACTATAACAAAGGTGTGCAACCCTCAGCTTACATCGGTTGAACAGCGCGGATACGACGTTGGAGTTGAAGCCGCCAAGATTCTGATTAACAACGCCGAGAACAAAGACGAGGACATCAAGATAAAGAACAAGATTATAGAAACAACGCTGGTGGTAAGGGGCAGCACGCTGCCAATGCCGCTTAACGACGAAAACTGAACATTCTGAATTTTAATCTTTAATACAAATATAGCATGAAAACAAAACCAGACATGAGCTTCTGGAAGCTGTGGAACATCAGTTTCGGCTTCTTCGGAGTACAGATTGCATACGCTCTCCAGAGCGCAAACATAAGCCGAATATTCGCAACGCTCGGCGCAGACCCTCATAACCTTAGTTTCTTCTGGATTCTGCCGCCGCTGATGGGCATCATCGTGCAGCCTATCGTCGGAGCGGCAAGCGACAATACATGGACTCGGTTCGGCAGACGAATTCCCTATCTTTTCGTAGGCGCAACGGTGGCGGTGGCTGTGATGTGTCTTCTGCCAAACGCCGGAAGCTTTGGCATGAGTGTGGGCACGGCAATGATTTTCGGACTCATTGCCCTTATGTTCCTCGACACGAGCATTAACATGGCTATGCAGCCTTTCAAGATGCTTGTGGGCGACATGGTTAACGAGAAGCAGAAGACAAAGGCGTATTCAATACAGAGTTTTCTGTGCAACGCAGGCTCTCTGATGGGCTACCTCTTCCCTATCTTCTTTACATGGATTGGCATTAAGAATGTAGCCGAAGAAGGCGTTATTCCCGACTCGGTAATATACTCGTTCTATATCGGCGCGGCAATTCTTATTCTGTGCGTTCTGTACACAACGGCAAAAGTAAAGGAATGGAATCCGCAGGAATATGCCGAATATAACGGTACTGGCGAAAGCGAAGCGGAAACGCAGGTTGCAGAGAATGAGGCTGGAAAGAAATCTGGCGAGAGGTTCGACAAGCTGCTCCTGAATGCTCCGAGTGCCTTCTGGAGCGTGGGACTGGTTCAGTTCTTCTGCTGGGCAGCCTTCATGTTTATGTGGACTTACACCAACGGAACAATAGCCGCAAACATCTTCGACACTCCAACCGTTGAGCGTGGCGGTGCGTTCGTTCTCGACACCACTTCGGTTCAGTATCAGAGTGCAGCCAACTGGGTGGGCGTTCTGTTTGCCGTTCAGGCTATCGGCTCAGTGCTTTGGGCTATCGTCATCCCGATGATTAAGAATATCAAGGCGGCATACATCATCAGTCTCGTTTTAGGTGGAATAGGCTTTATCAGCACAAACTTCATAACCGACCAGCACGTTATCTTCATCTCGTTCCTGCTTATAGGATGTGCTTGGGCTGCAATGCTCGCGCTGCCGTTCACCATTCTAACAAACGCTCTTACAGGCTACGGGCACATGGGCACATATCTGGGATTGTTCAACGGAACAATATGTCTTCCGCAGATAATCGCGGCATCGCTTGGCGGAGTAATTTTAGGTTTGTTCAGCGTTCCCGAAGGAACGGCTGCACCAGAGCCTTATATGCTTGTCATAGCAGGAGTTCTGCTGTTTGCCGGTGCAGCCGCAGTTCTTCTTATCAGAGAGAAAAATTAAAACTTGGCAGGCAGCGACATTAGCTGAAACTGCAAAGTCTTGGCAATACGATAATCGCCAACGGCGTTAGGATGCAGACGGTCTGTTTCTGGTTTGTGGAAATAGACCGTCTGTTCGTCGTATAACGGGTACAGTCCGCAAAGCGAATGGAGGTCGATAAGCGGCACCGACCACATAGAAGAAGCCTGCTTCAGCGCATCGACATACGATTCGAGGAACAGTCCCTGAGCATTGGCGAAGTTCTCATCGGGCTGAACGTTCTTTGCGTTGAAGTTGGCAAGCGCACGATGGATTGGCGTGCAGAGGATTATCTGCTTTGTTGGGAACTGATGCTTCAGATAGTCGAACACCTTGTTCACGCGTCCACAGAATGTTGTGTCGTTTATCAGCGGAGTGCGATGGCGCAGATAGTACATCTTGCCGTTTTTGTTAGCCTCGGCTGCATCGTAGCGCCAGAACTCGCCCATCGGCAGACTTGCGTTATAGTCGTTCGTTCCGGCAAATATTATGATGGCATCAATGTCGTCGGGATGCTCTTCCTTCAGTTTCTGAGCCTGCTTGTATATGCCGTTCCACTGGTTGCCGTTAATGCCGTAGACGAAAGGCTCTATGCCGAGCAGTTCTTCGAGATACTCCCAGTAGACGCAGGTTGTTCCGATGCGTCTCTTGTCGGTCATCGAGTCGCCGAGGAATGCCACCTTCGCGCCCTTCCATTGCGTGTTGAGGGTTTTCTCGCCTTTCTGCACCTGAACCTTAGGTGCTTTGACAAACTGCGCCGGCTGATTGTTCTGCGCGTTGGCACACAGCATTGTGCCGCTCAGCGCCAACATCATCATTGTTCTAAAGTTATTCATCTGTATTTTTTGTTTTAATAATAGTTATGCGTGCAAACATAAAAAAGTTTGCCGACTCCCACAAACTATTTCTGTACAATTTGGTTTTTCTGTTGATTTATATTTGTATCTTTGCCAAATAGATAACTAAATAAATCATTTATGGATACTTCTCTGAAATCATCAGAAATATCAGCCGAGATAAAGACAACTCAAGAGGCTTACGTCAGAGAAACGCTCACTCGCGCCTTAAAGGAACTGGAAGAAACGGGCACAAAGAACGGCAATCAGCAAACTCTTGACGAGTTTCTTAATGAATTTGCTACCAATTCATAAAATCACAAATCCAAAATACTGTCAATATCTGAAAAACAAAAATATTATTTCATAATAAGACTAAAAACTACGAATCTGACTGAATCATAAAACTATGATGAATTTTCGCCCCTCTTTTCATTGATAAAATGTAAAAAAATCTTAAATTTGCAGTTCTGAATAAAAAATTATGAAGCTCTATAATCAGAAATCCACAGATTAAAGTGCTCAACAATAATTTGTTACAAACAAACTTTTAGGTAATAAAAAGATTGAAGGAATAACTTATGGGAGTAGTTTTTCAAACTATCATCAAGTCTCGCGGCTTGACAGAATGTACCAAACCAATTTGGAAACTTAAAATATCTGACTCAGAATACGAGGACTTGCGCGCCGTAATCGCCAAGCAGATTAACATTTCGAGCCCCGATATCAGCAACCCTTTCTTTACCGTTTGCAAAGAGGCTACGCTCTTCTTTGCCGAATACTGGCACAGAGAATATGCCGGCGGAAACAGAACAAAGGAGATGGTGTTCAAGGCACTGGGAACGCGAAAAAACAATCCCGAACTGGTTCAGCGTCTGTACGAGGCGGCAATGAAGGGCTGCAAGTTTATGGAGGTTGAAAACTACGACGACGGCAAGACCAATCAACTGGACAACATGCTGTTCCAGGGCGGTCTGCCAATGAAGTTGATTACCAAGAACATAACAAACTCTGTTTACAACCATTTTGTGCGCGGACTGCTTAATCATCGCATCGGCATAGAGGAGCTTAACCTTGGCAACGACGCACTGCACAGCAACAGCATCAGACAGTATTGCAACCAACTGGCTCACGCTGCCGAGGCTGGCGACTACACTCAGATGCCTTTCCACTGTGAGAACGAGTTTAACGGCTGGTTCGTCTACCTAAACGAGCTGGCAAAGCAAGAGCGCGAGACAA
>JBGUGY010000466.1:0-10745 GCA_045111775.1 Bacteroidaceae bacterium
ACTTTTACATCTGCTATTATTGAGGCTGGTTTAATGAATGTTCGCGCAATGGAAATCAAACTCTGTCGCATTAACATCGTCTCAACAACTAAAGACAAGAAATATGGAAGTCATCAACGTGAGGTTTCTCCTGGACTATATGTCTTAACACATAGCAACACTAAAGCAAAAAAGAAAATATTAGAAGACATCAACAAAGCCTTAAATATGGGCTGGATAATAGAAATTATAAAATAAATCATATAACAAATCTTTATTTTATTAATATAGTAAAAAAGGACAAGCCGCAAAAGACTTGTCCTTTATTTTTTTGTATGTCAGAAGTGAAATTACTCTGCTACAATCCAGCGTGGGTCACCTACATTCTTTGATGCTACGCTGCTGTTGATGATTGTGAGGTCGCCCTCATCAGCATTCTTGAACACAGCCGCATCGGCAAGACCGAGAGCCTCAACGCCCTTGATTGTCTTAGCCCAAGTTGTTGTGCTCCAGCTGTTGACAACCGTTGGATTTACAGCCGAACGAATGTTCTTTGTTGCTGCATCTGCACTCTTTGCAAACAAACAGTTCTCGATTACAAAGTTTGTTGCTCCGTAGCCAGAACCAAAATCGATAAAGTACTGGTTGTTTCCGAATACGTTGTAGAATGTAACGTTGCGGATTTCGACAGAACTGAAGTTCTTGCCAGATGACAAGATTAAGCCCTTACCGTTAGTACAAAGATTGTAGAATGTACTGTTTTCGATGCATACCTCAGAAGTAGAGCCGTTACGCAAATCGAAGAATGCGTAGTTGTTACCACACTCTGTAAAGACGCTGTTCTTAACGTTAATCTTAGAGATGCTTACAGAAGCACTCTGGATACGCAAGAATGTGTTAGACTTGAATCCCCTCACCTTACAGTCGATGATGTTAAGTTCAGACACGCTACCAGCGTTGCTCTGGTTGATGAAATAGCCAGTACCAACGACATTAAGGTTCTGGAATGTGATGCTGCCGTGAGCGCCAGCGATATCCATTGTCTTAACGAAGTTGAGAGTTGGAACTGCACCAGCACCTCCGAAGAATGTAACAGACATTCCGCTTGGGATAACCAGATTAGCATCTGTTCCTTCGTCAGAAAGGCTCTTTAAATCGACAGTTGTTCCGCCCTTGATGATGGCAGTTACGCTGTAGCTTGTCTTGCCGTCGGCAGCAGCCTTAGCAGCAACAGCCTTGAGGTCGGCATCAAGATCGCCTGTGCAAGTAAACTTGTACTCGGCAGCCGGACTTGCATCTGTTGTAGTTGATGAAACTGTTCCGCGCTTAGCATCGGCATTGTAGATTACGAATGTGTAGAATGTAGACGGAGTCAAATCGGCAACGGTGAGTTCGCCAGCCTGCTTAGCCTCATCAGAAACCTGAATATTCTGCACAACCTCATCGCCATTAAGAACCTCGATGTTTGTAACCTCTGCGTTTGGAGTCCAGCTAAGGTGGATTGTTGTCTCGTCGCGGTCTTCATCGGTAACGGCGTTGAAAATCTGCTCAGCCTTTGTCTTGAAGCTGAACTTCTTCAGATAAACCCAGTGAGATTCCTTTGGCTGATAGTTCGGACACTCCTCTGCTCCGGCAGGAACATTCTGCGGAACATAGCGTCCCTTCATACGGAAGTAGTACTTTGTGTCGCCAGCCAAGCCAGTCAAGGTGTAAGGAGTTGTTGTAATTGAACCGTCCTCACCGAATGTCTTGATAACGATGGCAGACTCGTCAACACCATCGAACAGAGAATCTTTTGAAACCTGCATGATGTAGTAAGTTGTGTTTGGAGTCTTGCCGAAAGACACCTCGGCTGTCGTTGCCGTAGGCGTAACGCTCAGCGACGACTGTGTGCTGTGGAACAGACGGTCGTAGGAAGAATCAACCTCCCAGTCGTTGCCGTCTGTACAAGCTATGAAACTTGTGGCTGTCAGGAGCGTAACAGCTCCCGACATAACCATATTCTTAATATTCTTCATTTTTCCTCTGTGTTTCTTTATTAGTCACTGTAACCATAAGAATTGTGCAAAGAGCCGTTCGACTCAGAGATTGTTGTTGAGCCGATTGGCAGCAGATATCTGTTCTTTACGGTAGAGTTGAGACCCGCGCTGATGAATGGCAGATAAGTGTTGATATTCTTCTGCTTGTCAGACTTGTTGACATCCTCGTCGCCCCAGAATGTAACAGACTCCCAACCGCCAGTCTCGACATCCTCTGGCTCTGCATACCACTGAACGCTGCTCATGTCAATCTGCCACCACTCGCAACCGTAACGGCTATCGTCCTTGCTTACCTTGTTGTACTTGAAGTAGAGCTTCTTTGGATAAACATTGCCAGCCTTTACTGCATTTGTGTAAGCTGCCTTGAACTCATCAATCTTTGAACTCAAAAGATTCCAGCGGATAAGGTCGAACTTACGGAAGCCCTCGCCTGCCAACTCCCAAGCATCCTCGTCTACGATTGCGCTGAAGAAGTTATCGGCAGTAAGGTTGTTGACGTAGCTCTGAGCATTAACCTTGTCAGCCTCGGCAAAGGCGCGTGTATGAACCTGACCAAGAGCCTCACGAGCTGTAAGGCTGCATCCTGCAACGCCTGCATCAGGATTGCCGTTAAGGTAGTTTGCAACCTCGGCATACATCAGCAATACCTGAGAGTAACGCATACGGATTACGTTGATACCGCTCATCCACTTTGCATTACCTGCGTTGAGGGCAACAGAGCGCCACTCCTCGTTCATCTTTCTTACATCCCACTTACCAACATAAATCTCGAAAGGCTTGTTGCCCTGCATGTTCTCTTTCAGGATGCCGTTCTCTTCCTTCATCTCGTATGTTGCACAAGTGATGTCGCGACGCTGGTCGGCAGCATCGAACGACCAGAAGAAAGGAGCAGTAAGCTTAACCTTACCAGATGAGTTACCCTTTGCTCCGAATGCAGTTGAAGCACCATTGATACGAACACCGATAGTGTAGCCAAGCTCGCTCGACTTGCCAAGACCGTCAGGAATCTCGAAGATATTCTCCTGATACTGAGTGTCAAGCTCGCGCTGATTAACCTTGTACCACTCGTCGGCAAACGATGGGTTAAGTTTGTGCTTTCCGCTGTTGATGATAGCAGCAAGATGCTCGCCAGCCTTCTGATACATAGCCTTGCGAGTAGACTCGTCGCAACGCTGTGTTGGATACTTTGCATCTGAGTTCTCGGCAGCAGTCTCGTAGCCGCTCTTTGCCTGCTCGCGGATTGCCCATCCTGCGCGTGTAAGGCAGAGCTGAGCAACAACTGCGTGAGCAAATCCCTTGTTGGCATGCTCGGTTGTCAGACCGTTCTCGCCAGCCCAAGGAAGGTCGTCTATTGCACCTTCAACATCGCTGATGAGTGCGTCGTAGATATCGTCGCGGTCGGTCTTGCCAAGATAAACGTTCTCTGGGCTTGTAGCCTTCAGTTTGAACGGAATATCGCCGAATACGCGAGTAAGGTCGAGGTAGACCATTGCACGCAGAACCTTTGCCTCGGCTCTGTAACGACGCAAAGCCACAGCCTCGTCGCTGCTTCCGCCAGCCGCGCTGCTGTTATTCACGCCATCAACAAGCATGTTTGCATACTCAATGGCTGAGTACATAGCGTTCCAACCCTTAGAAAGGTTTCCCCATCCCGGATTGGCGTTGTAGTTCATGTTACCGCGCTCGCTCGATGTGTTGCTTGCGTTGCCCTCGCCCAGACCGTCGATAAGCTCGATGTCCGAGTTTGTAGCCCAGTGCATGCTTACATACTGAGTGTAAGTCTCGCCCTTGGTCAACTCGCCGTAGACCTTATTTAATATGAGATTTGCATTTTCTGCGCTCTCGCATGCAGTCTGTGTTGTAATCTCCGAAGGCGATGTCTGATCAAGGAAATCAGAACATGAAGCGAAAGACACAACACCTGCACCTAATATTATTGCTTTAAAAATATTTTTCATCTCTTGAATTTTTCTTTAGAATGAAACATTCACGCCAAGCACGTATGAACGGCTCTTTGGATAAGCGGCATAGTCGATACCCGGACACATTGCATTCTTCTTGCTGCTTGTATCAACCTCTGGGTCGGCACCTGAGTAGCTTGTGAAGCAGAACAGGTTATATCCAGTAAGATAGAAGCGGACGTTGCTCATGTGTGCCTTGCGGATTGCGCTCTTTGGCAGAGAGTAGCCCAATGTGATGTTCTGGATACGGAGGAACGAAGCGTCCTCAACAGCTGTATCGATAAGCTGGATTGTTGATACTGCACATGGGTTGTAGATTGATGCGCCCTTGTTAATCTCGTTAAGACGGCTCTGGATTACGTCGGTTGTGCCATAGTAAGCCAATACCTCTGACGATGGATTTGCAAGGTTGTAGCCTGTAGCAGGGTCAATCCAAGTGTAACGGTTTGCAAGGTTGAAGTCGCTGTTCAGGTTGTAACCCTTAGCAGAACCGCTGTAGAAGCTTGTTGCAAGCTTAGTACCGTTAACAATCTGGTTGCCGAATGAGTAGTTGCAGTAGAGTGTGAAGTCGAACTGCTTGTAACGAGCGTTGAAGCCAAAACCGCCAGCCCAAGGAGCCACGGTGTTGCCCAAACGCTGCTTAACAGGAGTTCCGTTCTCGTCGCACTGGAGCTTCAAGCCACCTGGATAATAGTTACCGCCGGTGATGCTTGCGCTGTTGTCCTTAATGCCGTCGCGCAGAACCCATGCTGTGTTAGATGCGTTACGAACAAGTTCGCCGTTTGGATTTGTCTCTGGGTCGTAAACGGTGTAGAAGCCGTTTGTCTTATAGCCCCAAACCTCACCAAGTCTGCCGCCTTCCTCAACGCGGAAGTCCTCGTACTTGCTGAGTGTTGAGCCCGACCAGTTGCTGCTCTGCCATGGGCTGTCGAGAGCAAGCTTGTCAATATTGTTGCGGTTGTACGATACGTTTCCGTTAAACTCAAGACCGAAATCCTTCTTGTCAACAATCTGAGCCTTTACGGTAAACTCGAATCCCTTGTTAGATGTCTGACCGAAGTTCTGATACTGCATTGTGTAACCAGATGAACCGGCGATGGCAGTCTTCATCAGAAGGTCTTTTGTTGTATTCCAATAAAGGTCGAATGTACCAGAAACGCGGTTGTTTGCAAATCCGTAGTCGATACCGATGTTACGGGTGATTGTTGTCTCCCACTTCAACTTCTCGTTAGAAAGAGTTGTTGCGTGCTCAAGCATAGACTTTGAACTTTCCTTACCGTTCTCAGTAAAATAAGGAGCGTAAGCTGTTGCGTTTGCAGCAGCATAAGTTGTGTAGACTGAGTTTGACGGAATACGGTTGTTACCTGCTGTACCGTAACTCAAACGCAGTTTAAGGCTTGACAGCCAGTCGCGTGTACCTTCCATAAACTTCTCCTCGCTCAATCGCCATGCAAAGGCTGCTGATGGGAAGTAGCCCCATCTGTTGCCCTCGGCAAACTTGCTCGAAGCATCGGCACGCATAGTGAGTGTAAGAAGATACTTCTCGTTAAGGGTATAGTTCAGACGACCGAAGAATGAGAACATATTCTCATCTGGGCTCTCGTATCTGTATGGAGTCTTTGCAACACCCTTGTCCTGATTGTCAAGAACATTGTCGAATGAATATCCGTGAGGGAACTGAGTGCGAACATTCTGAGTCTCAACCTCCTGTGCGCTGCTCCACTCCTGACCAACAAGCACGTTAATGCGGTCGCGTCCGCCAAACAACTTCTTGTTGTCGTAAGTAATGGTGTTGGCATTCTTCCAAGTCTTGGCATCAACACGGCCAATGAATGACTGTGGAGAACCGAAATCGCCATAGCTTGAGTTCTGGGTAGCATCCTCAAGCCAAACTTGATCGGTATCAGTATCTGTCCAAGTATAACCGAGTTCTGAACGGAGTGTGAAATCCTTGATTGGCTTAACTACAAGACCTGCGCTGAAGCTGCGCTGGAACTTAGTCTTTGCCTTGTAAGTTGCAACCAAACGCTCGTAAGGGTTCTTCTGAGACGAAGTGCTTGATTCGTCCTCGTCATCGGCAGCAAGCGGATTGATTGGACGGAAGCGAGCCGAGTTTGCAACGATTGAGTTTGCAGCGTTGCTCTCGTTTGTATCTGCACCAGAGCCCAAGCCCTTAACCTTCTGATAACTGATGCGGCCGTTCAAGTCGAGCGACAGCCACTTTGTAAACTTGAAGTTCAACTTTGCATTACCGTTATCCTTGCGGAAAGATGATGACTTCATGATGCTGTTCTCGCCGTTGTGAGAGTAGCTTACGTTGAACTTAACCAGCTCGTTACCACCGCTCACGCTAAGGTTGTACTGGTTCTGAGTTCCGACGTTGCCGAAAATCTTATCCTGATAATCCTCGCCGTTTACAGACTTCCAGATTTCAAGGTCGTCAAAGTCTCCGTAGTCAGTCGAACCAAGTTCGTACTGATAGTAAGCATAGTTGTAAGGGTCCATCACCTTAACCAACTTGCGAGCCTTCTTTATACCGAAAGATGCACCGAAGTTCACATCAATCTTGCCTGCACGACCGCTCTTTGTTGTTACGATGATAACACCGTTAGCACCCTTAGCACCGTAGATTGCAGTAGTAGAGGCATCTTTCAATACATCGATGCTCTCGATATCCGAAGGAGCGATGTCTGAGATAGAAGAAACCTCGAATCCGTCTACGATATAGAGCGGAGAGTTATCCTGAGACAACGAACCGCCACCACGCACGCGAATCTTAACATCGGCATCTGGCGAACCTTCGGTTGTAGTAACAGATACACCAGCAAGCTTTCCCTGAAGAGCCTCTGAAGCCGAAGCTACAGGCAACTCGCCAATCTGCTTTGCACTAACCGAACCTACCGAACCTGTAAGGTCGCGTTTGTTAACTGTTCCGTAACCAATAACGACAACCTCGTCAACCAACTTAGAGTCGTCCTCAAGGGTTACCTCAATCTTAGTCTTTCCTTTTACATCTACGGTCTTTGACTTCATACCTACATACGAAATCTCGAGCAGATGTTTGTTACCTGATAATCTCAGAGTGAAGTTTCCGTCCAAATCGGTGATAGTACCATTTGTGGTGCCCTGCTCAAGAATGTTGGCACCAATGATAGGCTCACCTGTCTGGTCTTTGACCACACCTGAAACAGTCTGCGCTGATACGCTAAGCGATATCATTGCCATTACGAAGAACAGCATAGCGCGCAATCTTTTCAATTTGTTAGACATGTTTTATTACCTAAAATTATTGATATATGAAAATTTATTTATTCTATTTCCTGCAATTAGTACATTTCCGTTTGCGTTCACAAGCAAAAGCACAATAAACTGATTAAGTGGCAAAAATACCCTATTTTTTTGATACGCACAAATAAATCTAATCTCTTTTTAATAATAATATAATATTTTATTTACTTTTGTGGCGAAATTGTTTAACTACATTTATTTAATTATGAACCTGAAATACAAATTACCAAAAAGTATTTTGCTATCAACCTTACTGCTCGGCGGAGTGCAAATAGCACAGGCACAGCAAGTTGAAGAAAAGCTAAACAGAGCACCAGTTGCCGTAAAGGCTTCAAACGGAATTCTTGTTTCGTGGCGTTCGCTTAAGGGCGACGACGCACAAATGGCGTTCAACGTGTACCGAAACGGAACTCTGCTGAACAAGACTCCAATCACAACAAAGACTAACTTCCTCGACAAGGAGGGAGAAGCGGGCGCAACCTACAAGGTTGAGTGCATCGTAAACGGCGCGGTTAAGGAATCGACCGAGACTAAGGCATGGAACAACATGTTTACATCGTTCAACGTAAGCCGCCCCGATGCTCAGGCTAACCACGTCGGAAGCAAGGGCTACTACTTTCCTGATGATATGTCGGTTGGCGACCTCGACGGCGACGGCGAATATGAGTACATTCTGAAATGGATGCCGAACAACTCTCACGACAACGGACAGAGTGGCTACACATCGCCTTGCGTGATAGATGCCTACAAGGCAGACGGCACACTTATGTGGCGCATAGACCTAGGCCTGAATATCCGTACCGGAAACCACTATACTCAGTTCCTCGTTTACGACTTCGACGGCGACGGAAAGGCTGAGATGATTTGCAAGACTGCTCCGGGCTCTACCGACGCGACAGGCAACTATGTTTCGGAGGCTGCATCCGATGCAACAATAAAGGGAATAAACAACACGAAGATATATCTCAACTCTAACGGTCATGTAACTGGCGGAGAGGAACTTCTAACCGTATTCAACGGCGAGACGGGAAAGGCTATGCACACTATTTGGTATAGTCCTAACCGTGCACGTACAACAGGCAACGCCGATATGACGTATGCCGACTGGGAAAGCGTTAACGGAAAGAGCACAAACTACAACCGCGGCGAGAGATATAACGCTGCCGTGGCTCATCTTGACGGAACAAACAAGCTGCCTTCCGCCATTATGCAGAGAGGCTACTACAACTATTGCTATCTGTGGGCTGTAGACTGGAACGGAACAGAGCTGAAAACGCGCTGGCTGCATTCTGGCATCAAAGACGCTTGGCAGACTTACAACGCCAACAACAGCCTTTTGGCAAACGGAACAGGCAGTTCGAGCTACGGACAGGGCGTTCACGGCATCTGCGTTGCCGATGTTAACGGCGATGGACTGGACGACATCATTACAGGCGGCGCAACCATAGGCCACGACGGTAGACTGATGTGCTCAACCGGAAAAGGTCACGGCGATGCCCTTCATGTTGCCGACCTATGCCCAAACCGTCCGGGTCTTGAGGTTATGATGCCTCACGAGGAATCGCCTTTCGGCTACGATGTTCACGACGGAACAACAGGCGAGCTGATATACAGCGCCACAAGCGACAAGGACAACGGTCGCGGATTGGCAGCCGACTACATTCCAGCAAACCGCGGATTCGAGTTCTGGTCATCTGCCGACAGCAACGTACGCTCATGCACCGACGGAACAGTTCTTGGCTCAAGCAAGCCAGACTGCAACTTCCGCATCTACTGGACTGGCGACCCTTACGACCAGACTTTCGACGGACGCTACAGCGATGAGACAGGCAAGTCTTCTCCACGAATTCTGACATACAACACTTCTTCTAAAGGTAACAGCGTGTTCCAGTTGTTCACATCGCACGGCGACCCTCAGACTTGCAACACAACAAAGGCTACGCCATGCATTCAGGCCGATTTGTTCGGCGACTGGCGCGAGGAAATCGTGATGTATCAGTATAACGACGACTTATCTTCGAAGACATTCAAGATAATGATTTTCTCAACTCCCGAGGAAACCGAGTACAAAGTGCCTTGTCTGATGCAAGACCACCAGTACCGCATGGCTGTTGCTTGGCAGAACTCAAGCTACAACCAGCCTCCTCACCTTGGCTACAACCTTGCCGACTATCTGGGCGTTGACGGAAGCACATACGCAACAAAGACCGTTTCGCACGCTCCTGTATACACAGCCGAGGTTGTTGAGGTTGACGAGAACGCTGAGCACTTCGAGATTATCGACGGCTCGCACTACCCTTCTAACGACAAGGGTAAACTCGTAGGAACATCGTTCACAGCTGGCGAGAACGGCGAACTTACAGCATCGCCAAGCGGCAGCTATCTTAAAATAAGAACAAACATGAACGACCAGATTGTTCTTTCTGTAAACGAGGGATACATCATCACGGGCATCGAGCTTGAGGGCTACAGCAACAACAAATCGGCAACTGCCGACCGCTCTATCGACCTCATCGGAGTTTATACAGATGGTACAGAAGACAACAAGCTTGCAAGCACCGTTTCATTCCCGGGCGGCACAAGCGGACAGAAGCCAGTTAAGGCAACTGTAACCGACCTTGAGGCAACAAAGAATGTTGTAATGAAGTTCGACAACTCTAAGATTGCAACAGAAGATGTCGATAAAAACGGAAAGAACAAGCAGTTGTTTGCATCAATAACCATCTATTACAAGGTTGCTGGAACAACCGATGTCAAGACCGTTAAACTTGGCGTAAGCGGCAATAAGGCAGTTCTCTACAACGCAGCCGGACAGATTGTTGCAACAGGCGAGTTCGACATTAACTCGCTAAACATTCCAAGCGGAATATACATCCTTAACGCAAACGGCGAAACAAAGAAGATTTTCAAGTAACAAATTAACCAACCAAACTTTAACTAACGCGCCCGAGAGGAAACAACTCTTCGGGCGCGTTTCTGTTTTCAAAAACCCGAACGAATCCCGAAGGAAACCCGAAGGCTGCAAAAAGAAATCGAGGCACAAAATGAGTTTTTCAAAATAATTATTTACCTTTGCAGATAATTCGGGGGAGAAATCCCGAAGAACAAAGCATTTGCTATTATTTCGCGTTAAGCCAAAAAGCCTAGGAAACTATTTTGGAATAAAAACCGCTAAGAAGTAATAGTTACGTTTGGGATGCCTAAGAACGTGGCATCTCCAACCTGTTGATATAGCAATGCATACGCCATACGGCGTGGTGCATTCTTATTTGAACAGGTGGGGGTTCCATTTCCTAGGCTTGCCCCTTAGCTTAACGCAATAAGAAGCATCACGCTTTCTTTTTGCGGCGGCGATTGATAGTCAGATGCCCAAAATCTATCAATCGCAATTATGGCTAACAAAAATCTGGCTCAAGCAAAAAACGCAAAGAACGACGAGTTCTACACACAGTACGAAGATATTCAGAAAGAAGTAAAC
>JBGUGY010000467.1:0-13525 GCA_045111775.1 Bacteroidaceae bacterium
TCTGAACAGCCGTCATCGTGGTGTCTGCCTTGATTGCCTTCAACTTCTTGTCGCGCACATCGTAGATGTCGTTCAACTCGAAATAACGGTTTGCAATGATGTTGAGCACGTTCTGTGCCACACTCTTGTCCTTTAGTTTGAGGGCATCGACAGCCTTCTGGCTTCGCTTCATAATTGTGTTGACATAAGCCGTATCTCTGCCTTCGCTTTTCAGATCGACGGCAGAAGCCATCAGCGTAGAAGCAACAAGTGCAATAAAAATAAAGAATCTTTTCATGTCGTTAATTATAACTTGCCTTTAGCAGCAAGAGTATCGTAATTGTTATTCAAGTTACGCCAGTCGATTTTTGTCTTTGGGTCGATACCGTTGATGTACTTCTCGATGTTGGTGTAACCGTCGCCATTGCAATCAGCGTTAGCATCTGAAGGGTCGTTAGGATTCAAGCCGTTGGCAATCTCCCACTCGTCTGGCATACCGTCGCCGTCGCTGTCCTTCCAAGGCTCCCAAGCCTTATACTCTGGATAGCCGCCCATCTGACGTGGGTCTGTGATGATTCCCTGCTTGTAAGAATCCTGCGGAAGACGACGGTGCTTGAAGAAGCCCTTCTCGTTCTTTGACTTGTCGTGCAAGCCCCACATATCTCCGTAAGGATTGTCCTTAACCTTCTTCTCGTACTTGTCAACATAGTAAGCCTTTCCTGTGCGAACCTCGTCCATGATGCGCTGGTCTACGATATCACGGCAAGGGATTGTTGCACCTGCGTTGTCGAGAACCCAGTTGAAAGCCTGCTCTGTGCCCATAATCTTGAGATAAGGCATCTCGAATGGCTCGTTTGAACGCATAAGAGCCTTCTCTGTCTCGTCCATCTGTCCGTCCTTGTCGGCTGTCTGAATACCGCCGTTCCAGTTGTCCTGAGTGATTTCTGGGTAACCTTCCATGATATTTCCAACGGCATACACGCGGCCGAACTGCTTGAATGGGAACAACTTCACGCTTCGGCTCTCTGACTTCACGATACGATGACCAACTGGCGTATCTTTGGGAGTAAGAGGACCCGGTTTGTAATAGTTGTTGATGAAGTTTGACATTGTTGTAAACTCACCGCCATCGGCTGTTCTGTGAACCCAGTTGTAAACAACGTTGTTTACATAGTTGAACACACCACCCCATCCGATACTTGGGTTACGACCTGTATTGTCTGCCCAAAGGTTACGCATGAATGTTGTGTTCTCGCCGCCGATTGTAGAACCGAATGCGTGATTCCATGTATCGAGAGCCTTTGCTGATATACTGTTCTGTATAGTTACATTTACGGTTGGCTCCTTGCGCTTTGGCTTTCCGTCGTTAAGGTCGAACATGTGACGGTAGAATGAGATGTTCTCATCCAATCCCCACTCGCATGAGCAGTGGTCAATCATGATGTTTCCGACAGGATTACCACCGAATGAATCCTCGCGATGCCAAACAAGTGTCTCGCCACGACGGAAACGCATGTGGCGAACAATTACGTCGTGAGTATCAACCTGAAAAGACTCGCCTGCGATGATTACGCCCTCGCCCGGAGCAGTCTGACCAGCAATTGTGATGTACGGAGCACGAACAAAGATTGGCGACTTCAGACGGATGATTCCGCTTACGTTGAAGACAACGATACGCGCACCACCCTGCTCGCAAGCCCAACGGAATGAGCCCGGACCGTCATCGGCAAGAGTTGTTACAGTAAGAACCTTACCGCCACGACCGCCAAAAGTGAACATACCGCCACCCTCGGCACCCGGAAATGCAGGAATCTTTGCCTGACGCAAATCGTATGGACGTGAAGCCCATGGCACATAAGGTCGTCCTGCCTTTGCCTCTTCTACCACAATAGGGAATGCCTTCTCCCAAGCAGAATCGCTGTGAGCCTGCCATTCCGTTTCCAATCTCTTGATAAGCTGTTTAGCTTCGTCTGTCATCTGTGGATACTGTGCATATGCCGACGTTGTAAACGACGCAAGCACCAGTCCAGCCAACAATTGTTTAAGTTTCATTTATATCCTATAAAAAAGTTATCCAAAAAGGGGGCGGGACAAAGAGTGTGAGCCGCCCCCGTATTTTCAATCACCTAAGTTTTTTTGTTTATTCAGCCAATGGGTCGAACGTACCGTTAGCACCGCCATTGTTGTAATCGCCCCAGCCTATTGTCTGTGGCAATGTCTGGTTACTGCTCATGGCACTCTGATAGAAGCCAAGGAAGTAGTATTTTGGTCGGAAGTTGATGTACAACTCAGCATGATTTGAGTTGAACGCATCACCCTTCTTCTTCTTGCGGACAAGATTTGCCTGATAGAACTCCTTCAATGCAGAAAGCTGCTGTCCTACTTCAGCCTCAGACTTGCGAAGGTCAATAGCTGCTGGACGGGCAACATTTGCAAGTGGGTCTGGTGAGATAACCTCGTCACCGCTTGTCTTCCATGCTGTCTCGCCAAGACCTTGGTTGATATCATCGCTTACACGGAACTCCATATTTTCGCGACGCTGTCCGTTAAGTGGAGTGAAGCCGAGATAGTTGCAAGTATTTCCGCCCCAGCCTGTAAGAGTCCATGAACTTGGAGCACCGTCAACCTTACCAGTACCGCCATCAAACAACATCCAGCGGCGAAGGTCGTCGAAACGCTTGCCTTCGTATGCCAACTCAATCTGACGCTCGTAGAGGATAGCCGACATACAAGCAGCCTGATTCTTAGTAAGGTCTTCCTGCAAACCATAGTTTCCATCGCTTGTATAACCCACACGAGCACGTATTCTCTTCAGCAAGCTAACAGCATAATCCTTATCGTCTGCACCGCAAGCAGCCTCGGCAAGGTTAAGAAGAACCTCGGCATAGCGAATCTCGAGATAAGGAGCTGCGCTATACTTGAAGCCGACACTCTGGCTGAAGTTGTAAAGAGGGCTTGAATTTACATCAAGATCGTCGGTACGCTTACGGACATACATTCCTTTAGCATTGCCAAGAAGGTTGTCGGCACCATAAGTGTTACCACTCTCAACGTTGTCGCGGTCGCTCTTGCTGTTATACCATACATAGTTCCAAAGCTCATAGTTTTGTCCAACGTATGGGTTGTGATTCTCTGAACCAGTTGGGTCGCCGCTGAATGCCCAGCGAACACCCGGGAACGCAAATGTGCGATAGAAACGAGGGTCGCGGTCCATAAACGGATACTCGCTATCGTAAGAATAGTTTGACGAACCGTTAAGGAGTGTGTAAGTCGTAAGAGTTCCCGGCTTCTTACCATCCTTCATTGGGAACAAGTCTACAATCATTGCCGATGGAGTCTTACCGCCACCGCCCTGTGCGTTTGAAGGGCGAATGCCATTCTCCCAGCCATTGTTACGGCTATAATCAGGAGTTCCGCCAGATGCGATATTGTTGTAGAGAGAAACGAACACAGCCTCTGGGTTATTGTCTCTTGTTGAGAAGATGCTTGCCCAGCCCGATGCGTTCACACCCGGATTTGTTTCGTTTGCAAGTCCGTATCCGCAACTGTTGATTGTCTCCAAATCAGCCTTCATAGTTTCGTATGCCTTCTTATATCTTGACACATCATTTGAACGGTTGAATATAGGGCTTGCCCAAAGCAGAAGAACTCTGCCTTTAAGAGCAAGGGCTGTACCAGATGTTACACGACCATAGTCATCGTTCTTCTTCCAACCGCCGTCTGTAGTGAACGGTGCAAGCATCTCGGCAGACTTATTAAGGTCTGAGCAGATAAACTCGATGCACTCTTTTGTTGTTGAGCGTGGAGTAACCGAAGAAGCCACAGGATTCTGCACCTCGGTGATGATTGGCACACCTCCGTACCACTTTACAAGGTTGTAGTAGCACCATGCACGAAAGAAGTAAACCTGTCCGAGCAACTGGTTCTTCTCGTCGGTAGAGAGTGTGCTACCCTCGATACCTGCAATACAGTCGTTGATGTTACGGATTCTACCCCAAACAGACTGCTGAATGTTGTTTCCCTGATTGTGGAAATAGTCAGGAACGGGACTATCACCGCTCTTGTATGTAAGTTCGTTTTCTGGATTTACAAAAACGCTGAAACCGCTGTACTCCTCGGTTGACTTTGACTGGTCGTCTGCCATACCTGTACAGTTGTACTTCCAACTGCAACTTGCATTGGCATCAGGCAAGCTCCAAGCATACACGTCGGAAACACGTGCGCTTGCACCGGCAAAGTCGTTGTATGCCTCAACAGAAACATTGTCATAGTTCTTCTTCTCCTCAAGGAAGTCGTCGCTACACGAAGAGAATGAGATAGCAGCAGCAAAGGCTACGCTAAACAGACATATATTATTTTTTTTCATAATTCTCAACTAAATGTTTTTAGAATGAAAGATTCAAACCGAATGTGAACTTTCTAAGTGTTGGATAAGCACCGTAAGTTGTTGATGGATCCATGAAGTTATCTGGATATGGGTTGTAAAGATTCAGCAGATTCTGACCTGTGATGTTTACTCTACAACTGTTTACACCAAGCTTAGAAATATACTTTGTCGGAACATTATATGCAACAGTCAGACGGTTAAGACGGACTCTTGCACCGCTTACTCTCCAGAATGTAGAAGTTACGCTATTTACGCTTGAATATGCAAGGTTTGGATACTTTGCATTGCGATTCTCTGCAACTACAAGGTTGCCGCTTGCATCGTAAACATCTTCGTAAGAATACATATTATCTACGTTCCAGAACGATGGCATGTTCTGATATTCGATAGCATCGTCGCTGCTCAACTTCAACGCTGCGGTAGGAACTACGCTGTATCCGCCCCAGCTTGCATTAGCCTGAAGACTTACAGAGAGTCTCTTCCACTCGCCAGAAAGGTTAAGTGTGAAGCCGTAAGGATTTGAACGGTTAGAAATCTGAACCTGATCGTTGTCCTTATCTACGATACCATCAGGACCGGCATAAGTACCGTCAGCCTGCTGAGCACCGCGAACATCCTTGTAGATGAGCATACCCGGACGAACCTGATCTTTTGTCATACCCATGTAAGACTTGATGTTGTACTTCTCGAAGTACTCCTCGATGTCTTGGAAGCTGCGGAACATACCAATGCACTGCATACCCCATGTACCCAAGTCTGTACGATGACCGTATACCAACTGACGATAGATATTCTCTGTCTCCCAGTCCATATCGAGAACCTTGTTGTCTGAGTAGCCTGTGTTGATACCAATCTTATACTTGAAGTCCTTGCCAATCTTGTCTCTCCATGACAATGACACATCAACACCATAGCTGTTCATCTTACCGTAGTTAACCTTTGCACTCTGTGTACCAACTGTGCCCGGAACTGTTGCCGAGTAGTTGAGAAGCATCTCTCTATCCCACTGTTTGTACCAGTCTACATCAACAGACAAACGGCTGTCGAGGAACTTCAAGTCAACACCGATGTTTGCCTTGTACGACTTATCCCAGTGAGCATCGCGGTTAACCGCCGAGTTATTCTTGTTAAGAGTGATGTGGTTTCCGGCATTCTGGTTTGTTCCGTAGCCGAATACAGCACCCTTATCCTTATCTGTTGCATAAGTCTGCATCCACTGCCATGCTGTTGTGTTATCACGACCTGTAAGACCGCCAGATGCACGAACCTTTACATAGTTAAGCCAAGAAATCTTATCCTTGAACCACTCCTCGTTAGAGAGAACCCAACCTCCTGATACAGAAGGGAAGAATCCGCGATAGTTCTCAGGAGCAAACTTGATTGATGAGTCTGAACGGAACAGAGCCTCCAACAAGTAAGTATCTTTGTAAGCATAGTTTACACGACCGATGTAAGAGAATGTACCAGACTCTGAACGTGTAAATGTTGTAGAAGACTGGCTCTCTGAAGTAACCGAGTTTGACTGACCAGTTGTGAATGAGTAAGGGCTTGTTACATAACCATACAGATACTCACTCTCAGCCTCAGATCTTTCGACTGAGAACAATGCACCAACATGGTGTGAACCGAAGTCGCGATTATAAGTAATGTTGAAGTTCAACTGATAGTTATCTGTACGGCTCATGTTTCTTGACAGATAGCCGTTGTCGCCACCGTTGTAAATTGCAGCACCCTTGTTTGCAAGAAGGAAGTTGCTTGATGCCATGAGTGCCTCGTAAGACTCGGCATCGCCAACCTGAGTGTAAAGGTGGTTACCGCTTCCGGCACGCTCATTCATATAATACAACTTGTAGCTTGAGCCGTACTGGTTGTTCTTGTCGGTAGAGATACTCTTTGAGTAGTTCAACTTCATCTTCAAACCTGTAAGTGGCTTGTACCAACCGAAATCATACTCGATGTTTGCACCGATGTTGATGTTAGATGATACTGTACGAGTATAGTCGCCAGAGTTCTGAAGAGTGTAGAATGAGTAGTTCTGGTCTGAAGTCTTTTCCTCGTTTGATACGCCGTAAGCAGCAATTGGGTAGCCGTTTACAGACTCAGGAATGTAGCGTGGACGAGTGAGCAGAAGGTTGTAATCCTTCTCGTCGTTTGTACCACCAACCTTTACGTTTGGCTTGTTCTTCTTTCCGTAGTCGCCAGAGATTGTAAGACCAGCCTTCATCCACTTAGAGAGCTTGAAGTCTACGCCTACACGGTAGTTCCAACGGTCGTAGTCGAGGCGACCAAGGTTACCGTCCTGATCGAAGTAAGAGATGCTTGCGAAGTATCCGGCACGGTCTGTTGCGCCATTTACATTAACGCTATGCTTCATTGTGAAGGCAGAGCTCCAATACTTGTCGAGCAAGTCGTAGTTAAGGCTTCTCATTGCAGCAAGCTCGTCAGCCTGGAAGAGGTCGAGTTTGTTGTTAAGAGTTGTGACTGTTGGGTCGGCAGCAACAACTGCGTTAAGCAAGCGACCATACTGATAAGCATCGAGCATCTTGGCACGAGACATCTCGTCGGTGAAACCGATTTCGCCACGGTACGAAACCTTTGGAGCACCAACGTTGCTACCGCGCTTAGTTGTTACAAGGATAACACCGTTTGCAGCACGAGCACCATAAACAGCAGCTGCGGCATCCTTCAACACAGAGATGCTCTCGATTTCAGAAGCGTCGAGGTTGTTGAATGCAGTTGCACCCATGTTCTCGTTGGTGTTACCAACCTTTATATCGTTTGGATAGATGTAACCGTCGATTACATACAATGGCTCGAGCGATGAACCGCCAACGCTTGCAAGAGCGTCGTTGTTACGGATGTAGATTGTAGCGTTCTCGCCCGGACGAGCATTACCGCCGCTTACGCTAACACCCGAAATCATACCGCTGAGGGTTGATGCCAAGTTGCCAGATGAAAGATCCTGAATCTGATCCATTGGCACAGTCTCGATTGCGCCGGTGAGGTGAGCCTTCTTCTGAGAGCCATAACCTACAACCACAACGTCTTCCAACTGGTTGGCATCCTCCTTAAGCATGATTCGTGCTCCCGGAGTAACGCTCTGCAACTTCTCTGGCAGATAGCCCACATAAGAGATTTCGATAGTCTTTCCTGCTGGAACTTCGATTACGAAGTTACCTTCGATATCGGTAATAGTACCAGTTGTTGCGCCTACCACCTTGACAGAAGCACCAATCAGAGGGTCGCCCGACTCATCAACTACTGTACCTTTGAAAGTACGCATTTTCTGTGCCATTGCCGGCAGAGCCAGAACAATAAGGCAGATGCATACAAACAATCTGATAATATGTTTCGTATTCATATTTTTAGTTCAATTATATTGTGTAGTTACTTATACCATCTTGGATCGCCACTCTTGTTCTGCTTTGCCACGCTTCCTGTTGGAGTGAAGTCGACACCGCCGTTTGCAGCAGTCAAATCCAATTCCTTAGACCAATCTGTAAAGCCCTGAACTTCTTCTGTAGCGTATTTGCTCTTATCTGTAGAATCAACTCCATTAGTAATACCGCATATAGTATTTCCCTTAACAGTCTTTACATAATTGTTGTGTATTAACTTGTTAATGCGGAATACATCTTCGAAGATATTATAGCAACAAGAAATAGTAATAGTATTAACAGTTGCAACATTATTTGCAAAATCCTTGCCTGTCATTGTTCGGCAGAATGTGTTATATTCTATTACATAAGAACCATTTGTATCAGAATCACCGAATATCTTCTTAGGCTGTGCATTAGATGCATTGCTGTAGCGGAGGAAATATGCAGAACTGTTCTCCTGAACATTATAGAATGTATTATTTCTAATTGTACAGTTCTTTATCAGACCGTTGTTTGCGCCCTGAAGATGTAAAACATTGCTACTTCCTGAATTGTTAAGTTGAACGATACAGCCAGTTATTCTGAAATCGTACAAACTCCAATTCTTCTTGTTTCCGTAAAGCAAACTTTTTCTAACATTCTTGAAGTTACAGTCCTGAATAACGACAGGGTCAACGATTACATAACCATCCTGAACCGATGTTCCAAGAGCCTTGTAACCAAGAGCCTCGGTAGTGATTGATGCACACATTGTAGAATCTGCTGCATTTTCCAACTTGCCAAGACCAATCACACCAACTTCAGCTGTCATATCAGAACAATCAACATTGATGTACTTCATCTTGAAGCCAGCATGAATCATGAAACCACCATTCTCGCCAACCTTGATGATTGCACGCGAATTCTTATCGCCACGCAATGTCACTTTGTTCATCTTGAAGTTGGCAAGCGAGTTCATTGTGTACTCTGCGCCGCCCTTCAACTCGAACACCTGCTCCTCGCTTGATGAGTTAGGAAGGTTGCTGTTAATGTAGTCGGCAATATCAGTTCCTTCTGGAATAAGAGTTGCAGGAAGGTATGTGCTGTAGTCATATCTGCCTGTCTCTGAGTCGGTATTGCCATCCTTGCCGCCAAGTGCCAATACGGAAATTCTGTACTTGGTATCCTCTTCCTTAAGGAAGGTTACGCTGCAACCGTCGACAATGCTATCGCCAATAATCTTCTCCGGACTGGCAGGATTATCGACTCTTAAAACATTTACCGAATAGCCGTTGGCTCCGTAAACAACGGGCCAAGTTACCTTTACGCTTTCTGTGCCATCAGAATTTGTCAATGTAGTGAAGCAATTAGCATCAAGAGCAGGAGTTTCGAGAACAGAGTTGCTCACGCCGCTTGAAAATGATTCATCATTGTCAAAACCTTGATTGCACGATGCTAAAAGTGCGCAAATAGCCAGACTGATGAGTCCGCTACGCAAAACTTCTTTTTTACGCCTCATGGTTTTTAATTATAAAGTTATATATGTAATTATTAGTTTTATTTCTCACAATTGCTACAAATAGCCTTGACAAATATATACAATGTTTTCTAAAAAACTACTTTTTCGCCTTTTTTTTCTCGCTTTGCAGTTTTTTATAGTACGCGCTGTACATTTGCTTCCAGTTTCTGCCGTGCGTGTTGAAGTAGTCCTCGCACTTGTCTTTGTACATGCCAAAGATTTCAGAGATTTCCTTCATGCTCTTGAAATCGATGGCACGTTCGCGCGCCTCCTTCAGCAGTCTGAGGCATTCTGCCTCTTCCTCGGCTGTCATGTCTGGAACAATCGCCTTGTATCCCTTCAGGGTGAAGGCTACTTTTCCTACTGTATATTTGTCAAGAATTTGTTCTACCTGTTGTTCGGTGAGGATTGCCCTCAAGCCTTCCATCAAATCGGTGTGATAGTGCTTTGGCTGAGCGGCATCGGCAATAATCTCGCGGTCTACGTTGCGGAGAGTCTCGCCCGTGCGCGGATTGATGCCGGCAGGAACAGTTGTGTAAGGATGAGAGTTGTGCCACTCGGTTACTCTCTTCAGGTGAGTTGCGATGAGTTTCTCGACCTTTGCTGTCTTCTCGGCATCGTTTAGCTGAAGAGATTCAGCCCAATCCTTAGCCTTCTTGTCGAGTCCAGCCATCCAACGGAGGTCGAAATACATCTGCTTGTCGAAGTATTTTGTAATCTCGGCAACCGAGCGGACTGCATTAGCCGGAAGTTTCTCGCCGTTCTTTCCGAAGCTGTACATATTTTCGAAAGGTTCGATTGTGACCTTGCTCTCGTCCATCTTGCTTGTATCAAGCCCGAAGACCTTTGCAAAGAAATCGTAAACCGGCTGACGCTTGTTCGGACCGAAGTCGTGTCCTTCGGTTGGCAGATGAGTGCCGTAAACATTGTCGACTGCATCGTAGAACGAATAGACTTTCTTGATGTAAGGAAGTTCTGTCTCGGGAACGGTACTTGTCCAGTCCTTTCCGTCGGAAACGATGAGCAGAGGCTTTGGAGCGAATGCGGCAGCAAGTTCGGCGTTGCATGTTCCGCCAGCCGATGTCATCACAGGCAATCCGCTCTCGCAAGGGCATCCGCCGTCGAAATGAGCCGAAAGGCTTACAACCGGAGCAGCAGCCGTGAATCTGTCATCAAGAACCGTAAGCATAACGGTCTGAGTGCCTCCGCCCGAACCGCCGTTTACGCCAATTCGCTTGGCATCGATATCCTTTCGCGAAGCCAGCATATAGTTAAGCAACGCTATTGCATTGGCATTCTGAAGAACATGAGCCATGCTGCTCTGATGCGACTTGCCCACCTGAAGTTCAGACTCGCCCCAGCCAAACAAATCGAAGTCAACGCACACGGCTCCCATTCGGGCAAGAACGCCCATGCGCTGCTGCTGGTCCTTACGGTAACGTCCGTTGCCGAAATGTCCGTTAGGACAGATAATCAAGGCATGCTTGCACTTGCTTGCAGGAGCGTAAACGGTACCGCACACGTAAAGCCCCGGCAAAGTCTCGAGCGCGATGTTCTGCGCCGAATATCCGTCGTACTTGCGTACCTTAGAAAGTATTACGTTTGGCTTCTGTACGAATTTGCCCATAACAGAGTCGATGCCCAGATGCTGGCGCACCTCGGCACGGAGTTGTTCCCTGCGCTTGTCAAATTCTTCTTTGTTTGAATACAGTTTCTGCAAATAAGCAATCAGTCGCTCGCCGTCTTCGTCTGTGCGGCGCGAATACTCGTAGGATTTAATCTTATAGAGTTTATCGTTCTGCTTTACGGGTACAAAATCGAACGGAGCAAGTATATTTAGTAAAGTTTCATCTATCGAATATTGTCTTATACGCTGAGGAGCGTAATTAACTACAAGCCCTGTAGTATCAACATTAAATTTTAATCTTACCCCAAAACTCTTTGAAACCTCATCAAGAACTTTTCCCAAAGGCTGAGCAAACTTGTTTTCTGTGCTAAGATGCTGTGCATTAGCCCCTGATACAGAAAGACAAGCTACCGCCATAGCCATCAATGTATTTCTATTCATGTTATAATTAGTAGGTTCTTATTGTCCGTGCAAAAATAACATATTATTTTATATTTTAAAGTTAATCTTAAAAAAATATCAAAAAAACTGCACCCCTTTTTATAATAGGAGCACAGTTTTTAGTTGTTGGTTGTTATTATGTTTTGTTTTATCTATATTACTTAAGTCCAGCCTTCAGACTTTTGATAACGGCCGAGTTGAATCCGCAATGGTCGAGTTCATTCAGGCCCTTTATCGTTACGCCGCCAGGAGTTGTAACTTTGTCGATAGCTTCTTCGGGATGCCACCCGGTTTCCTTCAGGAGAGAGACTGCGCCCTGCATGGTCTGCAACGCAATCTGCTTTGCCTGCTGAGGGTAGAATCCCATCTCGCAGCCGCCTTCCATTTGCGCGCGGATATAGCGCATAACGTAGGCGATGCCGCAACTTGCCATCATCATTCCAGGACCTACAAGATTCTCGGTAACGACGAGTGTGTCGCCGCACAAATCGTACAACGCCTTGACCTTTGCAAGACTGTCGTCGCTTGCGTCCTTGCCCTTTGCCAAGAAGTTCATGCTTGCGCCAAATTCGGCAGCGATGTTTGGAATGGCGTAGAAGAACTGTCCTGCTGCGCCGAGTTGCTCAGCCAGCTTCTCGGTTGTATAGTTTGCAGCATCAGAAACGATTATCTGACTGCCAAGGTTTAGCGATGACTTGATTTCGTCGAGCACGAGAGGCATAAGCCAAGGTTTTACGACGAGCACGACGATTTCTGCGTCTTTTACGGCAGCCGTGTTGTCGGTTGTGGCGTTTATGCCCGGATATGTTTTCTTGAACTTATCGAGAAGTGCCTCGTTCTTGTCGGCAATAGTAAGGCTTTCGACCTTACCGCTCTTAGCCCATCCATGAATGAGCGCGCCACCCATGTTTCCGGCACCGATTACAGCAACTTTCATATTTTTACAAAGCTTTTTTTAGTCGTTCAATAAAGTCGTCGGCCTCCTGCTTAGTCAAGCACAATGGCGGAAGCAATCGAAGCACGTTTGTTCCGCTGCAGCCTGTAAAGCAATGCAGTTCCTTGACCAGTTTGTTGCGCACTTCCTTGTAAGGGATGTCGAGCTCGATGCCAATCATCAAGCCCATTCCTCTAACCTCAACGACGTGCGGAAGATTCTCGTTCTTGAGTCTGTTGATAAGATACTCGCCCACCTCGGCAGCATTCTGCACAAGATTCTCGCTTTCCATAACATCGAGAACGGCAAGAGCCGAAGAGCAAGCCAGATGGTTTCCGCCGAAGGTTGTGCCAAGCTGTCCGTAGACCGGAGTGAACTTAGGCGAAATGAGCAAACCTGACATTGGGAAGCCGTTTCCGATACCCTTAGCCACGGTAATCAAATCGGGCTTCACACCGAAATGCTGATGAGCAAAGAACTTGCCCGAACGACCGTATCCGCATTGAATCTCGTCGCAGACAAGAACGGTGTTGTACTCATCGCAGACTTTGCGCAACTCCTTCATGAATTCCTCAGTAACGACGCGGATTCCGCCAACGCCCTGAATACATTCAATGATTACGGCGCAGACATCGCCTTTCGCAATCTCTTTTCTGAAAGCCTCGATATCGTTTATCGGAAGATAAGTAACGTGGCCGTTGGCGTTGATTGGGGCGATAATCTTAGGATTATTAGTAACCTCGACAGCCAACGATGTACGGCCGTGGAAAGCCTTCTCGAAAGAAAGGACGCGAGTTCTGCCGTTGTAGAACGATGCAAGTTTCAGCGCGTTCTCGTTAGCCTCGGCACCCGAGTTTATCAGGAACAACTGATAATCTTCGTAGCCCGAAATCTTGCCAAGACGCTCAGCCAGTTCTCTCTGCAACTTGTTGATAACAGAGTTTGAGTAGAAGCCGAGTTTGTTAAGCTGCTCTGTCACCTTCTCAACATAATGAGGATGGCAATGACCGATGCTTATAACGGCATGACCTCCGTAAAGGTCGAGATACTCCTGTCCGTTTTCGTCCCAGACCTTGCATCCCTTGCCTTTAACTATATTTACGTCGAATAGTGGATATACGTCGAATAGATTCATTTTTCTTAGTTTTTAGAATGCCGATGATTTCAGATTCAATCCAGCCTTCTCGTCGAGGCTGAACATGATGTTCATATTCTGGACTGCCTGACCAACTGCGCCCTTCAGCAAATTGTCAATCATAGATGTGATTACAGCCTTGTT
>JBGUGY010000468.1:0-5139 GCA_045111775.1 Bacteroidaceae bacterium
TGGACGTACCTTGGACGTACCTTGGACGTACCTTGGACGTACCTTGGACGTACGAACAATTTCTGACGAAATTGTTCGTTACGACTCCTAAGCTGTCAATCGTGAATTGCCTCAGAATTTTCAACTTTCTCTCTAATTAAGAAAGCAATTTTGAATTATGAATTGTTAATTGTCAACTGTCAATTGTCAATTCTGAACTTTCAATTTTCAACTTACAATTATGAATTGTCCATTGTCAATTTTGAGTCAATTCTGAATTGCATCATTATACGCATCGGCTTCCTTCCTCGAAGCTACCCTCTTACTATCCTCTTGCTACCCCCTTACTTGCCTCTACCTTAAAAGTAGCTTTTTTGTCTCTTTTCTGCATAATGATTCAATTTGCATCTGCATATTATTACAAGCAGCGTTTTTCCGAACTCGCATAGTTTCAGAGCCACAAGATAAAAAAAACTCCGCGACACTTCTAAAATCATCGCGGAGCCCGAAAAGGTATATCAATTATCAAGTTCTACAACCGTTATGCCTGCGCCACCAAACTGAACGTGCTCATCGTGGAACGACCTCACCCCCGGAACTGTTGCCAGATATTCGCGTATCAGATTACGCAGGATGCCCGTTCCTGTACCATGCAGAATACGAACTCGCGACGAACCAAGCATTATGGCATCATCTATAAAATATGTCACGGCATTCACAGCCTCGTCACCTCTCATGCCTCTAAGGTCGATATCCTGCTTAAAGTTCAGTTTCTTCTCATAAACGCTGTCCTGCGTCTGGAGACTCACGAATGTCGAGCTCTTAGGCTCGTTATCCTTCGGTTTGTTAGCATGTTCAAGTCGGTCAATTTTCACATTCGTGCGTATTGAACCAAAATTCACAATGGCATTTTTGCCGTTCACTTCTGCAAGTATGCCAACCGTAGTCTGACCTTTTATCCTAACCGTGTCGCCCTGCAAGAATGGCTTGTTTTCAACAATTCTCGGCGATGCTTCGCGATGAGATTCCTGCGGTTTGTTCGCCACACCATTCTGTTTATCTTCCTTTCGTTTATTCTTACGGTTCTGACGGTCAATAAGTTGCTGCATCTTGCGTGCAATCTTATCTTCTGCCTCCTTATTATTTACATTCTCCTTGAACTCCTCGAGTTCCTGACGGGCGTTGCGCGTTTTTTCCTGGTCAGCCTGGGCTTCCTAAATGGAGCGAATAGTATTTTCGATGCGCGCGTTACTCTCTTTCAGCAAAGATGCCGCCTGCTCCTTCGCTTCCTTCAGAATAGACTTGCGCTCGGCATTAAGTTGTGCTATTTCTGCCTCATATTTCGCAATGGTCTGCTCCAGCTGCTTCTCGCGCTGATGCACATTCTGCCTTTTGTGCTCCCAATAACGCTTGTCGCGCACAATATCCTGAAGATATTTGTCGGCATTTATGTATTCCTGACCAACGATTGCCGATGCATCAGCTATAACATCTTCGGGAATACCGATTTTTCGGGCAATCTCGACGGCAAATGAACTTCCCGGATTACCTATCTCGAGTTGAAACAGAGCCTTCATCTCCTTTCGGTCGTAAAGCATCGCGCCATTCACCACGCCCTCGTTATCCTCGGCAAAATGTTTAAGATTCTGATAGTGAGTAGTTATCACGCCAAAAGCCTTCTTCGCATTGAAACGTCTCAATACCGATTCTGCCATTGCACCGCCAATCATCGGCTCTGTACCCGAACCGAACTCATCTACCATCACAAGACTCTTGCCGTTGCACTGCTTCATCATCACCTTCATGTTAAGCAGATGACTCGAATATGTACTGAGGTCGTTTTCGATGCTCTGTTCATCACCCATGTCGATGAACAGATGCTGAAATACGCCGACCGTAGAATTTGCATCGACAGTTATCGGCAATCCGCACTGAACCATGTATTGCAACAGAGCCACAGTCTTCAGGCAGACAGATTTTCCGCCAGCATTCGGACCAGATATTATCAAAATCCTGTGCGCCTTGTCGAGCCTTATATCCAACGGAACTACATCGCGACCGCTGTTTGCCAACGACAAAAGCAACAGCGGATGCTTAGCCTTTATCCAATCGACCTTCGGTTCTTCGACACATTCGGGAATGACGGCATTCATTGAACGGGCAAAGTAAGCCTTGGCGCGAATGAAGTCGATATCCGCAAGAAACTCGAAGGATGAGAGAATACCGTCAACATGCTCGCGTACAATTTGTGAAAATTGAGTCAGAATGTGAATAATCTCTCGTCTTTCCTCACCCTCAAGTTCGCGGATGCGGTTATTCGCCTCAACAACCTCGGCAGGCTCGATGAAAACCGTTTTACCCGTTGCCGATTCGTCATGAACAATACCCTTTATGCGTCGTTTCATAGCTGGCGCAACCGGAATAACCAAGCGACCGTCGCGCAAAGTCGGAGCAACGTCCTTGTCTACCAAGCCATCAGCCTGTGCCGAACGGAGAATAGACTGAAGACTTTTAGAAACGCTTCCTGCCGTGCGCGAAAGTTCCTGTCTGATTCGAAGCAATTCTGGCGAAGCCGAATCCTTTACGCGACCGTATTTGTCGAGAATCGAATCAACACGCTTTATCAGCTGCGGATATGTCATCACATCGCCTGCAACACGATGGAGAGCCGGATAAAGATATTCCCCAGCGTCCTCAGCATCGCCCGACGTGCGATTCACAAAACTAACTACAAGCAGAATAGTCTCGAGCGAACGGCGCAAATCAAAAAGCTCCTGTTCATCGAGATAAGTACCTGCCAGGCGGACTCTTTTCAGCGAATCTCTGACATCAAAAAAATACTGGTCGGGAAAAGCCTCGCCAGCCTCAAGCATCTTGATGAATTCGGCTACAGGCTCAAGCTTTTCTTTTATGTTGTTCAGCGAGTCCATGAAAGCCATGTTCTCAACCCTACCCTTTCCAAGACTGCTCAGGCAGTAGCCCGAAACAAGTTGTCTGATGGTATCAAACCCTATTTTCTGCTCAAAATTTTGCGGATAAATCATCTGTTTTCATATTTTGGCGCAAAAGTAACACGATAATGTATTCTTCACAATATTTTTCACGAATCTTTGCTAAGCAAAAATGAAAAATTTAAAATTTTCATTTATTTGCCTCAAAAAAGCCGTCTCGCTTGAATGGAAAATGAAAAAATTATTCTATCTTTGCCTATCCAAAACACGATAGAAGATAAAATTAACGAATAGGTATGAAACGAGTATTTTCACTCATTGTATTTTTTATATTTACAATTACAACTTTTGGACAAAAACTGATGCCAGAAGACTTTTTTTCATTTGGAAAAGCAAAGGAGATTGACGTCAATAAAATCATGCGACAGAGCGGTTTCGAATCGACCTACAGAGTGCTTCCACCCTCTACTCCCGATTCTCCGAAGATAACCGACCTCTGCTACAGCATCGCATGCAAATTCGACTCTGAGTTCAACGTTCTTCCACCATACGATGCCATTACCGGCTGCGTAAAAGTCTCATTTATAGGCAAGCACATTGCACTTGCCATGTATCAGACAACAGACAGACTGCTGTTCGGAGAATACATCAAGATGACCCGCGAGCAGTTGTTCCAGAAATTCGACATAACCGATGACGAGACAGGACGCACAACGGCATACAGAAAGGGCGATATCATGCTCTCGTTCAAGGAAGGTAACGACGGACTTTACACTATTCAGTGCGACTATCCGTTGCGATAATGCTTAGGCGAATACAATAAGCGACAGCCGACAGCATTCCAACCACATTTTTGCATACGACGATAGCCAACAAACGAAAATATAGCATTTTTCGACAGCATACCACCATATTCTTCACTACATTTTTTGCGGATATTTGCAAGATAGAAATGCAAATTTTATGTTTTTTTAACTTTTCGGGACAAAAAAAAAATGTTTTTTGTTGTAGATTAAAAAATTATACTATCTTTGCAATGTCGATACACGATGAAAAATAAAGAAAGAATCAGGTATGAAACGCATATTTTCACTCATTATATTGCTTACATTTGCGATGATGGCTTTCGGGCAGAAGCTTACTCCAGAGGACTTTTTCGCCTTAGGAAAGGCCAAGGAGGTTGAAATCTGCAAGGTTATGCGTCAGAGCGGATTCCAAACCGATTACAGAACTATCGAGCATCCAGATCCGGAGTTTCCAGCAGTAACAAACCTATGTTTCAGCATTGCCTGCAACTTCGATTCTATACATAATGTTATTCCGCCCTACGAGTCAATAACAGGATGTGTCAAAGTTTCCTTCTTCGGAAAGCACCTGTCACTAATACAATACCAGACAACAGACAGAATGCTCTTCGGAGAGTTCATCAAGACAAGCAGAGAGCAATTATTTCAGAAATACGATGTCAACGACGACGGAACAGGACGTACAACGATGTATCAGAAGAACGACATTATGCTTTCCTTCAAGGAAGGTAATGACGGACTTTACACCGTACAGTGCGAATATCCGCAACGGTGACGCATTTGCATTTACATATATCATAAACAAAGCAGACATCAACTGTTAATAGCACAACGAGATAAAACGCTACATTAGCATTGAACAAAATTTAACGATGGATAATATACAGAGTACACAAGACTTCTGGAAGAAGAATTACGAAAGACTTGCAGAATTTTACAAGCAAAACGGACGCTGGCCGCAAAAAGACAGCGCCGGCAAGGAAAAGCAGCTTTACCTATGGAGCGAAAAACAACGTGCCTTCTATCGAGATGCAAAAATAGACATGCTCGACTTTGAGAAAGTACAGTTGCTCAACAACATACAGTTCCAATGGAAAGAAACTGTTTTGGATCCTAAGGTTGCCGCAGAAGAGAAAGCAAAGTCTGTTGCCATGCCTACCGAAGGACGTGAACTACAATGGATGAACAAGTACAATGCAGTAAAGCGTTTCAAGGAAGAACATGGAGGTATGCTACCTAAAAGCAATCTGCAGGACAAGGACGAAATGAACCTTTACCAGTGGATTTACCGAAACGAAAGAAAAATCGAAAAAGGAGAACTCAACATAAAACTCAAACATCTATTTGAGGAAATCGTCGAATACGTAAAGGAAGAGGAAGAAGAGAACGACAACGTCCAGAGA
>JBGUGY010000469.1:0-6043 GCA_045111775.1 Bacteroidaceae bacterium
AATGTTATATATAGTGGCTGAAATGTTAACTCGTGTGTTGCGGTTGTGTGGTGCGTAATTATTCATTAGAATTAACATATTAACACATAACTATGCGAAAAAACTTTCGGTTTTTGTTAAGAAAGTATTATGAATTTTAATTTTATCAAAAAACTTTGTAAAATTTATCAAAAAACTAATTCTTTTTGTTTACCTTTGTCAAAGAAAATATGCTTTGATATAAAGTCTGAGTTTATATTATGGATAAAGACGCCTTTTATAAAGGAATTTTGAAAGAGAACAGACGATTGAAAAAGAAGGTTTTTGAATTGTCTTCTACCGACTCGCTAACAGGATTGTATAACCGTTCCTATGGTGAGAAAGCGGTTTGTCGTCTGTTGGAATCCGGTATGCGAGGTTATTTCTGTCTTTTCGATTGCGATGATTTCAGACTGATTAATTATAAGTTCGGTCATGAGGTTGGCGACATCGTTCTGATAAGAATAGCCTCGGTTCTGCGTAAGGCATTGTCTGAACAGACAATAATAGCACGAGTCGGAGCAGATGAATACATGTTTTTTATCCCTTTCAGCTCGGGCTATTCTGAGTTTGAGGCAAGTGTGCAGTGCCGCGAGTTCTTCTCTGTTATCAATAGCGAGCAGTTTATCGAACTTAAAGGCTATCGCCCTAATTTCAGCGTGGGTACATGCGAGTATCTGCCAGAGTCGGGCATGACATTCGAGACGCTGTACAAAACGGCATCCGAGTGCCTGAAGAAAGCCAAGGAGTTTGAAGGCAACTACTTGTATAATAATGTAACGGGCGGCATCCCCGATATAGCACGCGCATTTCAGTTGCTGCGCGACGACCGTACATTGTACAACGAACTCAACGATTTTCTCTTTACCATAGCCGACGAGTCAAAATGGCTTGAATTCGTGGAACGAAGTGCGAACGTCAAGGGCACGATGTACACAAACAAGCAACGTCAGATTGACCAAATTGTGCAGTATTACAAGCGCGATGACCTGAAGGAGAACGACTACGAACTTTTCTTCGACCTTGTGCTGAAGAACTGCGATGTGCTCGATGTATCTATGGTAGAGCGTTTTGTCGGCGGAATTTTAATGCCGTATTACGAGTCTAAGCCTTCGACGCCTGAGATGCGAGGCTATTTGGCGCGTATATACCTGCTGATGGCCGAGGCCTGCATAGCCGTGTACAGACTTGGCGACGAGGGACTTTGTGCCTATTGTCTGGAATATCTGCAAAAGTGCATCAATGCCACCGAAGGCTTCCCGAAAGACAGTATGCCGTTTGAATGCAAGTTCTATGCCATGTGTCATCTGATAGGTCATTTCGACCTTATGGACAATTTAGGGGTGGCCGAGAAGGAACGCTTCGGTTACTATCTTCAGGTTATAGAAATGCTGAAAGGCAAGGAGGCGATAACGCTGAGTCCCGGATATATGCGCGATAGCAACGACTATCTGATAAACAATGCTGCGTTGTATCCGCTAATGCGTGCTGCCCTCATTCTTTCGAAAGAAAAGATTCCGGCAACCGATAAGGCCGAACTGAAGCGACTGCTGACATACATAGTGCAGCACTCTACCGATGGGGTGATTGACTCGAACGTTGGAGGCGAGGAGTACACATATTTTAACAAGATGATGTACAGATTGCTTTTCCATCATCATAAAGGTTCCGAGGTGCTTTTTGAGTTGCACCGTCATATGGTCGAGATTATCGACCGTCGAAAGAAGGTGCTTGATACAACCGAGCTGACGGCCTTCTGCGGTATGCTCTTCATCGGTTCAAAGGCGCTTGATAATTCCGACTTGGACGGTGAGGAGAAACGCAAGGTTGTGCTTGCTGCATGGAGGATGATTCTGTACATCTTTGTACGCAGACGCAATGTGGCGATGGACTATCAGATTGAATTCCTCTCGCGTAACATGCTAAAAAGCATACTCGCTTCAAAAAATATCACGGCTTCGGACAAGATGCAGTATCTGCCAAAGTCATTATGCGTGTTTATGATAAACACATACGCTCACAGCGCGGCTTTGGCTATATATGTAAACATAGTAACCGAGAACATCATCGACAACTATCCTGAGTTGCTGCTGGGCACGTTCGAAGGCTACGACACGGTCGGCGACATCAGGCAGCATCGCGAAGACATACTCAACTTTATGCGCGAGGCGTGCATATTGCACGACATCGGCAAAATATATCAGACATCCATCATCACCAACAGCTTCCGGAAGCTGACCGAGCACGAGATGATTCTCGTAAGAATGCATCCGGTGATGGGATATGAGATGATAAAGGACAATCCCGACCTGAGCAAATATCGCGAAATAATGCTAGGGCATCATAAGTGGTACGACGACTCTAATGGCTATCCAAAAGAGTTTTGCAACAGTGGATATCCGAAGAAAGTCCTTGTAGACATAGTGTCTATCTGCGACTCGCTCGAGGCAGCAACCAATCACATAGGACGCAACTACCGCAAGGCAAAGCAGTTCTGTATGATATTCGACGAATTTTTTGAAATGAGTGGAACAAGATATAATACCGAGATACTAAAAACTATAGTTGGTACACCCGAGGTATACTGTAAGCTGAGACAGATGGTTGACGTGAGTTGGAAGTCTGTCTATCGCGAACTGTTCCGGGACATTGTAATTGAATTTACTCATTAATTTAGTGAAAGAGAACTTGATAAAAACTATGGCGGAAGATATTTTTAAAGATTTGGGAGAACTGAACAAGGAAGAACTCTATGACCTTGCGGTGGCGCTGTATGAGCGCGACATTCTCATAGCAAAGCAGAACAGAGTGAACCTGTTCAGATATGACGTGGCCGACGACACGCTCTTCTTCGTGTATGTCGACCGGCACGACGGCGAAGTTCGC
Organism: Bacteroidaceae bacterium; assembly: GCA_045111775.1. Classification (GTDB taxonomy): domain Bacteria; phylum Bacteroidota; class Bacteroidia; order Bacteroidales; family Bacteroidaceae; genus Ga6A1. Next base: position 2,905 of record JBGUGY010000469.1, read on the forward strand.
CGACGCAAGACTGAACATTATCTTACTTTTGAAAACTACGCATTCAGCACGCCTACGCGCGAAGTCTGCGTGAATCTTTTCAGAGACTATATAGAGGGCAGAAAAACAGAGCCTACGGGCTCGTTCGAGATGCCTTACAAGGAGGGCGGACAATATCTGCGGTGCGACTACAAATGTGTGTATGACCGCAACGGAAAACTCCATTCAATTCTCGGGCAGTTTGAGGACGTAACCTTTACGCGCGAGAAGATGCTCAAGACTATCGAGAAGCAGAACGAGTACATGCGAATAATCAACTCGCTGAAGACATCGTTCGAGTCTATCGTCTATTTCGACCTCGAAAAACTTAATTATAGTTTGATATCGGCAACCGATGCCCTCAAGAGCGTTACAAGGAAAAATGGCACGATGAACGAGTTGGCACAGATATTCTGCACGGCATACGTTATGCCCGAATACAAAAAACTGTTTACCGACTTCATCAACTTCGACGACCTTGCCGAGCGATTGAAGGGTAAGCAGTACATCATGGCAGAATATGCCACATTCCACCTTGGCTGGGTTGTTGCCCGTATAATCCCTGCCAATGTAGATGCCGACGGAAACGTTACGCACGCTCTCCTGACATCAGAATGTGCCGATGAACTTCATCGCGAAACAATATTCCTGCGGCAGGCTGCCGAGACCGACGGGCTTACAGGCTTGCTAAACCGGTATGCCGGCAAGCGAGAGATTGAAAAGTGTGTGAGCGAGAAAAAGGTGGGCGTGTTCGCTTTGTTCGACTGCGACAGATTTAAGCAGATAAACGATACGCTCAGCCATCTGGTAGGCGACAGCGTGCTTGTTGAGATAGCCCAGACAATGAAGGAGACATTCAAAAATCAGATTGTGATGAGGCTCGGAGGCGATGAATTTATTGTTTTCATAACCGGTAGTGAGGTTGAACGCCGCCTGAAATCAAAAGACGGATTGGTCGGAATGTTCGACCAAATGAAATTAAACCTCGAAGGGGTGACTATCCCTGAACTTGAGGGCACGCACATAACAATGAGCGGTGGTGTTGTGGCATACAATAATTTGGAGGGAGTAACGTTTGAGGATATGTACAAACTTGCAGACGAAGCACTCTATGTAAGTAAGAAAAAACGAAATGGAAATATAACTATAACTTGTAGGTAAAATAATAAAACCAAACTTTAACAAAGAGAATGATTGAATATAAAGATGAAAAAAGTCGCGAATTAGCCACACAGTCGATTCCGAAGTTGATGCTCAAGTATGCTGCTCCGGCAATCATATCTATGACGGCAATGTCATTGTACAACATCTGCGACTCGATTTTTATAGGTAGAGGGGTTGGGGCTCTTGCTATAGCCGGACTGGCAATATGCTTTCCGTTGATGAATATCTTGGCGGCATTCTGTTCGCTAACGATTGTCGGCGCAGCGGCGCAGACATCGGTGCTGATGGGCGCAAACCAGCGCAATGATGCACTGAAGATATTCGGCAACATGCTGAGGCTTGAGATTGTGCTCGGACTGGCGATAACGGTGTTGGGACTTGTTTTTCTCGACCCTGTGCTCGTGCTTTTCGGTGCTACTGACAAAACCTTGCCTTACGCGCGCGACTATATGCAGATATCGCTCCTTGGCACTTTGTTCGCTTACACATTTCAGGGTATGTCGGGAATGCTCAGAGCCACGGGTAGTCCGGCGCAGGCAATGAAGGCGCAGATTATAGCCTTGATTTTCAATCTGGTACTCGATGTGCTGTTTATCTTCGTCTTCGATTGGGGAATTAGGGGAGCAGCCATCGCCACCGTAATAGGGCAGGTGTTTGCTTTCGCATATTGTGTTGCATTGTTCAAGGATAAATCGCGCTATGTCTATTTCACCAAAGAGGGCTTCAAGTTCTGTTGGCAGAAGACAAAGGATATTCTTTCAATCGGAGTTTCGCCTTTCTTGGTAAGCATCTGCGGATGTATAATCGTAGTTTTCATAAACCGCGCGCTCATAGAGCAGGGCGGCAGCGACTGCGACCTTTATATTGGTGCATACGGAATAGTAAACCGAATAACGCAGTTAATCATAATGGCTGTTGCCGGATTCTCTTCGGGATTGCAGCCTATAATCGGATTCAACAACGGAGCAGGACTATACAAGCGCATAAAGGAGACATTGTACCAGTCAATCCGCGGAGTAACAATATTCATGACGCTCGGCTATGCTTTCGTGGCATCGTTCCCGGCGGCTCTGGCATCTCTGTTTACAAGCGATTACAAGATGATTATGTTTAGCGTAACAGCCTTGCGCATTGCGTTGTGTACGTTCCCTATCATCGGAATACAGATGATGAGCATCGTGTTCTTCCAAGCAACCAGAAAGCCGCTTTCTGCCATCGTCATATCTCTTACAAGGCAGTTGCTTTTTCTGTTGCCTATGCTTGTTATTCTGCCCGAGATGTGGGGCGTGAACGGCGTGTGGTGGAGCATGGCTATTGCCGATGTGCTGAGCGTTACGCTCGCAACGGTGATGCTGGTTCGCGAAGTCAGAAACTTTAAAGAATAACTGTATGAGAAAATTTGCTTTTGCCATTTTTGCGGTGGTTATTCTGCTGCTTGCATCGTGCAACGAGAAGGGCAGGCAGAACGGCGCACAGGGCGAGGTGGAGGTGAGCCTTGACTCGCTCGGAAACGTGAAGGGCGACACTATTGTGTATGCCGACAGTTTCGTGGGTAAGTTCTTTAAGTTCCGCTATGCGCTGCTTTTTGAGATGCCCGTCGGCTCGGACGACATTCACGACAGCATCGTAAAATGGGTTGCCGACGAGTATGACCCTGAGCATCTGTACAAGGGCGACAGAACGAAGCTCGACTCTCTCTTTCTTGTACGCGCCGAGCACATGAAGAAGGAGGTGAAGGATACCGATGACGAGTTTAGCTCTGACGGCAGCGAGAACCCGGGATTTGGCGATGGCATCGACAGCACGTCGGTCGTAAAAATATGGGAGAACCGCGAGTTCGTAACCTACGGCTATTCTTGCGATTATTTCTTCCCTGGAGCGGCTCACGGCTCGTATGTGTTCTATCCCGCAACGTTCAACAAACATGACGGCAGTCGTGTAAAGACCGAGGATATGT
>JBGUGY010000470.1:0-3855 GCA_045111775.1 Bacteroidaceae bacterium
CACGGTAAGCCACAGCCTGCTTTGACAAATCGTCGTAGATTACAAGCGCATGACGGCCTGTATCACGGAAATACTCGCCTATGGCAGCACCAGCAAACGGAGCATAGTACTGAAGCGCAGCAGGGTCGGAAGCAGTAGCCGAAACAACGATTGTGTAAGGCATTGCTCCATACTCCTTCAAGGCATTTACGATATTGGCAACGGTACTACCCTTCTGACCTACAGCAACATAGATACAGTAAACAGGGTCACCTTTCTCAAAGTTCTCCTTCTGATTGATGATTGTATCAATGGCGATGGCAGTCTTTCCTGTCTGACGGTCGCCGATGATAAGTTCACGCTGTCCGCGACCGATAGGAATCATCGAGTCGACAGCCTTCAAGCCAGTCTGCAAAGGCTGATTTACCGGCTGACGATAGATTACGCCTGGGGCTTTGCGCTCAAGAGGCATCTCGAAAGTCTCTCCTCCGATGGCACCCTGTCCGTCGAGCGGCTGTCCCAGCGGATTTATAACACGTCCAAGCATCTGCTCGCTCACATCGATAGACGCGATGCGCTTGGTTCGTGTCACTGTCATTCCCTCCTTAATCTGGTCGGTAGGACCAAGAAGAACGGCACCCACGTTGTCTTCCTCAAGGTTCATCACAATACCCATGATTCCGTTAGGGAATTCCAGCAGTTCGTCGGCCTCGGCATTGCGAAGTCCGTAGATGCGCGCAACACCATCGCTCACGGTGAGCACGGTGCCCGTTTCTTCAAACTCCGCATTGTTCTCTATGCCTTGAAGTTGTTCCAAAAGGACTTTAGAAACCTCACTGGAATTTATGTTTTCAGACATTTTTCTTTGTTTATTTGTTCAACACATGGCATTGTTGCACTGCAAAGCTGCGCATCAAGCCTTAATATTTGTAAACTGCTGCAATGTTTTGCGCAACTGCGTGCTTACGCTTTGGTCAAGTCGATATGTATCATACTCAAGAATGAAACCTCCAACAATCTCAGGGTCGGTTTCGGTTACAAAATCAACCTTTCCCATAGTCTTTTGCTCGACCATCTTGCGCATTCTTTCCTCAATCTCCGAAGAAACAGGAACAGCAGTAATTAGCTTGCCTCTGGTAATGTTATTCTGTTTTCTGTACAAATCAACATAAGAGTTAGCCATAAACTGTAACAGATTCAGCCTTTCAGACTTTATCAAAAGTTTTATGAAATTCTGAGTGCTTGCACATGCCTTGCCTCCACAGGCTGTCACACACAGCGCCGTCTTCTTGTCTGCTGCGAGAGCAGGACTTGCCAGCGATGCACGCAGCCTCGGAACATCGATAAAGCATCTTGCAAGAACCATCATCTCGTTATACACGCTTTCTGCTTCACCATTTAACTGGGCATATTTCAGCAGCGCACGCGTATAACGCATTGAAATAACTCCTACATTCATGATAACACTTATTTAGAAACAGTTACTTCGTCAAGCAATCGGCTTATCAAATCCATCTGCTTGTTGTCTGATGCGAGTTCCTTACGCAGAATTTTCTCGGCAACTTCTACCGAAAGCTGGGTAACCTGCTTGCGTATATCGGCAACAGCGGCTTCCTTTTCTTTCTGGATCTGTGCACGAGCCTCTTCTATAATCTTTGCGCCATCGGCATCAGCCTTGTCCTTTGCATCTTTTACAATAGCATCACGCGTAGCGGCAGCCTCTTTTAAGATTTCTGCCTGCTTAGCGCGTGCTTCCTGCAGAATGGATTCACTTTCTTCCTTTATGTTGACAAGTTTCTCGTTTGCCTTGCGTGCATTCTCCAAACTCTCGTCTATGAAAGCCTTACGTTCGTTTACCATATTTACAATGGCAGGGAAACCGAACTTCCATAGGATGAGGAAGACGATGAAGAACACCACCGACATCCAAAAAAGCAGTCCAACACTCGGATATAATAAATCCATATTTCGAACTATTTATTTCTGAAAAATTCTTTTCTTAAAAGATGATTATACGCACATAAAGGCAACAGCCACAGCGAACAATGCTGCACCCTCGATAAGAGCAGCCGCAATAATCATTGACACGTTCAACTTACCCTGAATCTCAGGCTGACGAGCCATTGCATCCATTGCCTGACTTCCGATGCGACCAATTCCCAAACCTGCGCCGATAACTGCCAAACCTGCGCCGATAACTGCCAAACCTGTACTTAGACCAGCAGCACCTGCTGCCTCTAACAATAGTAATGAACTCATAATTTTAATTTTTTAGTTATTGATTATTTCTTTTTATTATCACTCCTCGGCAGGCTCTGTTCGTGCCATACCGATGAAAATAGCACTCAACATCGTAAACACCATAGCCTGAATAAAGCAGACCATTAATTCCAGACACGTCATAAAAACGCTAAGGGAAACACTTAATATTGACATACTCGTCAACATCGCCACACCCTTTGATGCCATCAGGAATATGATGCATGTAAGAGCCAAAGCTATAAGATGTCCGGCAAGCATATTTGCAAAAAGTCGAATCATCAAGGCGAACGGCTTTGTAAAGATGCCCACAAACTCAATGAGCGGAATCAATGGAATCGGACATTTAAGCCAAACAGGAACTTCTGGCCAGAAAATATCCTTCCAATAATGCTTATTTCCGCTGAACTGCGTTATGACAAACGTACAGAAAGCAAGGAAGAAGGTAAAAGTGATGTTTCCCGTAACATTACCGCCTCCTGGAGGGAACGGTACAACGCCCATAATGTTGCACACAAATATAAACAAAAAACATGTAAGCAACCACGGAACGTATTTCTCGTATCCTTTTCCAATACTTGGCTTTATGATTTCATCTACAACATACATTACAAGCATCTCAACAAAACCGACGAATCCTTTCGGAGCCTCGTCGCTCGGTTTTCGATTTTTGTACCATCGTGCCGGCAACAAAATACAAAGAATCAAGATGATTGCATTGACAAACATCACGGCAACAGTCTTCGTAATTGAAATATCAAGTTTTACAGGGATATACTCACCTGATTCATTTTTCTCCAAAACTTTGCCAGCATATTCGCCTTTCTCCGCCAAAGCCAACCCATTCGGTGCAAACTTCAATCCGTCTTTTTCTTCGGCAAAATCAGAAGAAAGAAACACCTTGAAGCCTGCATTAGTATATACGATTACAGGCAGCGGGATAACAATAGCATTCTCGCCTTCTCCGGTTATATGCCATTCATGAGAGTCCCTGATATGTTCCATCACCAATTCCGACGCATTGAACGACTTATCCTCGTCCTGCGCGCTGCAGAGCATAGGCACAATTAACGCCAAGGTCAGAATCAGAAATAGTTTTCTAAAGCAATTCATAAGTTATTCTTTTTCTCTTTGAATCTTTGCGAAGTATAATGTGTTGAAAAACAACATGGACAAGTAAAATACCATAAATGTCATGGTAAATATTTTACGCATCATAATGTCGGGTTCTCGGCGGAAAAATATCCACACAACCACCAAAGCCGTTACAATTCTGAAAGCCGATGCCACCATGTAAGAAACAAGTTGTGTTCTCGACGATGACATGGCGGAAAACTTCCACATCAACGTATATGTAACGCTCATAAAGGCATTGTACGCAAAGATGATAACGAGCATTCTCTTCAAACAGTCCAAAGAGGTTACTCCGATAATCACCCAACCCACAGTAACAAGCGTCATCAATATACGGACACTATTAACGAGGTACGACATAGAGAGGTCTCGTCCCTGTGTTTTCTCCAACTTATTAAAGTTCTGCACAAATACTTACATTGTTATTATGAACCTCAACAAATCCGTTTGATATTGGTATTTGCTGCTTACCTTGTGATGTAC
>JBGUGY010000471.1:0-4413 GCA_045111775.1 Bacteroidaceae bacterium
AGTTTTGTTGCCAGACCGAAGACGCCTTTCTTTACTTTGTCGAGTTGGAAATAAGGGCGCAGCATCTCTGGGTTGAGGTTGTGCAACTCCTGCTTCAGCTTGTTTGAGTAGTAGGCAAAATCCCACGGCATTATTTCGATGTCCGAGCCGGTGAGTTCCTTTGCCTTGGCTTTTACGGCATCAATCTCCTTGAATGCGGTTGGCTTGTAAGCCTCGAGAAGTTGGTTCAGTAACTTGTAGACGTTTTCTGAGGTGCCTGCCATGCGCTCTTTCAGAGTGTATTCGGCGTATGTGCTGAATCCCAAAAGTTGTGCCTTCTCGCGGCGGATGTTTACGAGTCTCTTTACGATTTTCTTGTTGTCGAATTCATCGTCGTGGAAGCACTTTGTGTTGTATGCACGATAGATTTTCTCGCGCAACTCACGTTTGTCGGCGTATGTCAGGAACGGACTGTAACTTGGTGCTTCGAGAGTGAATACCCAGCCGTCCAAATTGCGCTCTTCGGCAGCCTGCTTTGCCGCCTCTACCGAACTTTCTGGAAGTCCAGCCAAATCGTCTTTGTCTGTGATGTGAAGAATGAATTTTGCGTTCTCTTTCAGATTATTCTGAGAGAATTTTATTGTTAGCTGAGACTTCTCTGCCTCGAGAGCCTTCATTTTCTGCTGGTCTTCGTCGCTTAGGTTTGCGCCGCTTCGCACAAAACTGTTGTACGTTTTGTTCAGAAGCATCGATTCTTCGGCGTTGAGGATGGACTTTTGCTCGTAAACCGCCTTTACTCGCGCAAAGAGTTTTTTGTTGAACATGATTTCGGTGCTGTGCTCGGTGAGTTTCAGCGATACGTTCTGAGCCACCTCGTCAATCTGGTCGTTGGTCTCGGCGCTCATCAAGTTAAACAGAGTGTTGCACACGTTGTCCAGAAGTTCGTTTGGCTTTGCGAGAGCCTCGATTGTGTTCTCGAAAGTCGGTGCGTCTGGGTTAGATGTGATGCGTTCTATTTCATCATTGGCTTTGTCGAGTGCTATTTTCAGTGCAGGCTCAAAGTCTTCAACATGTATCTTGTCGAACGGGATTGTTCCGTGCGGAGTAGTCCATTCTTGCAGAAACGGATTTTGTGTCTCTCTGTTTTCTTGATTCATTTTTTAGTCTATTGAATTTGATTTGCAAATTTGCAAAAAAAAAAGTAGTTGAAAAACATTTTTATTAACTTTTTATGCTGTTAGATATAAAAATGTTAGCAGGTATTTTGTTGATGATTTCTGTTTTAAGAAAAAGAAAGAGGCTGTCGCCACGATTGCAGACAGCCTCCTTAATACTTTTTGTGCGTAATTTCTTTACATGATTTCCGATTCTTCTCTCATGTCGAGTTCCTCGCCCTTCTCGTCGATGAATTCGTACTGTAAGAATGCTAATTCTTGTGAAGGAATTACCTTGAAGCCAAATCCGTACTTGAATTGCCATTTTCTCTTGAGTGAGATGAAGCCTTGGTTTATGTAGGCGGCAATGTAAGGGTGTACGTACAACTTGAACTTCTTGATTCCCAACTTGTGAACCAGATAGTCAATTTTACTCTCAATCATGTCTGTGAACAGGATAGACGACTTTATCGTGCCTTTTCCGTTGCAGGTAGGGCATGTCTCATCTACCGTTACATCCATTGCAGGGCGTACTCTCTGACGGGTTATCTGCATCAGACCGAACTTGCTAAGAGGCAGAATGTTATGGCGTGCGCGGTCTTTCTGCATGTTCTGACACATGCGCTCATAAAGTTTCTGTCTATTCTCGGCTTGAGTCATATCGATGAAATCTACAACGATGATTCCACCCATATCTCTCAGTCTTAACTGTCGTGCAAGCTCGTCGGCAGCACCAAGGTTTACGTCGAGGGCATTGGCTTCCTGTCCGTTTTCCGATTTCGAACGGTTTCCGCTGTTCACATCAACCACATGCAGAGCCTCTGTGTGCTCTATAATAAGGTATGCACCGTGCTTGTAGCTGATTGTCTTGCCAAAGGATGACTTTATTTGCTTTGTGATGGCGAAGTTGTCGAAGATAGGTAATTGCCCCGTGTAGAGTTTTACTATGTCGGTCTTTTCGGGTGCGATTATCGACACATAATCCTTCACTTCGTGGAACACCTTCTCGTCGTTTACATAGATGTTCTCGTATGAAGGGTTGAAAAGATCGCGCAGTAAAGCTACCGTACGGCTTGTTTCTTCGTGCACAAGCATAGGCGTTTTCTGGGCGCTCATACACTTTGCAAGTGCGTCTTCCCAATGTTTGAGCAGCATTTTAAGCTCGGCATCCAGTTCGGCGGCTCTCTTGCCTTCGGCAACGGTGCGTACAATAACGCCAAAGTTCTTTGGCTTTACGCTGTGTATAAGTTGCTTAAGGCGGGCTCTTTCCTCGCCAGATTTTATCTTTGATGATACCGATACTTTGTCGTTGAAAGGAATTAGTACAAGGTAGCGTCCTGCGAATGATATTTCGCATGTTAGTCGCGGACCTTTGGTAGATATAGGCTCCTTAACAATCTGAACAAGAACCTCTTGTCCTTGCTGCAGAGTGTTCTGCACGCTGCCTCCCTTGTCTATATCGGGCAGCACAGTGGCCTTTGAAATAGGGTAGAGTTTTTTGCGGTCGCTTAAAACCTGCTTCAAATATTTGGCGTGAGAGTTGAATTGAGGACCAAGGTCAAGATAGTGTAGGAATGCATCGCGTTCAAAGCCAACGTCGACGAAACATGCGTTTAGTCCCGGCATCAGCTTGCGTATCTTTGCCAGATAGATGTTGCCCACAGAAAAAGAGGCTGCGCGGCCTTCCTTCTGGAACTCAACCAAGCACTTGTCTTCGAGTAGTGCTATTGATATGTCTTTGGGGCGAACATCAACAAAAACTTCGCTTTTCATTCTACGAACTGTTTGGTTAGTACTCAAAACTACTTGTCGACTTATAAATAAAGAACAAACCTATAAGTTTCAGGGCTTACAAGTTTGTTCTTTTATAAAGTCTGACAGACTTTAGCTTTTTTACTTGCTCTTATGTCTGTTCTTTCTTAGTCTTTTTTTACGCTTGTGAGTAGACATCTTGTGTCTTTTTTTCTTTTTTCCGCTTGGCATTGCTTAGAAATTTAAATGATTAATAATTTTGTTAACTAATTCTCTTATTCTATAGGCAATTACTTATCAAGAGTAAATGCCTTAGATGGCTTGAACGATGCCACATCGTGCTCTGCAACGGTGATGGCTGTGCCCTTTGAGATGTTGCGGGCAATCTTAGCCTTGCGAGTCTTAACGACAAAACTGCCGAATCCGCGAAGGTAAACATTTTCCTTATTGTTAAGTGATTCCTTAACCACATCCATAAAGGCTTCAACAGAAGTTAGAACGGTTGTTTTATCGATACCAGTCTTCTTTGAAATTTCGCTTACGATATCTGCTTTAGTCATATCTAAATTATACTATTATTACTTTCGGAGTGCAAATATAGTGCTTTTCGTCAAATCACGAAAATAAAATCATAAAAAAGTTGATTAAATGGCTAAATATTAGCATCGTAGTTGTTTTTGTTGTCAAAATACATTATATTTGCGCTGCTATATAATAATTGATAAACTTAAATTAAAGTATTTATGTCATTAAACAAGGTCATGCTTATTGGCAACTTGGGACGCGATCCTGAAGTAAGATATGTTATGCAGGACGTGCCGGTTGCCACATTTACGGTGGCTACGACCGAAAAGGGCTACCGACTTGCCAATGGTACAGAAGTTCCGGATCAGACAGAATGGCACAACGTCGTGCTGTGGAGAGGTCTGGCAAAAATCGCCGAGCAGTATCTGCATAAAGGCGACAAGGTTTATATCGAGGGCAAGATAAAAACTCGCACATACGACGATAAGAACGGTGTGCAGAAACGAATAACAGAGATTATTGCCGACAATATGGAATTGTTGGGAGGAGGACGACGTTCAGAACAGACGGTTGCTGCTCCTGCGGCGGTACAGCAGCCTGTGGCTCAGCCAGAGGTGCAGACATCTGACGATGAACAGCCGCCGTTTTGATTGTTGAACTAAATTGAATTTAATTGGACTCCGAATCTTATTTACAGATTTTTAGTAACATAAGCCTGACTACTCCTTCCGTGGGAGTAGTCATTGCTATGATTATAACTTTGATGCTGCTGTTTATGTCGGGATTTGTCAGCGCATCGGAAATTGCTTTCTTCTCTTTAGCCCCGACAGACCTTAATAAAATAGAAGAAGGCGACAGTTCTACCGACAAAAGGATAATCACGCTGCGCTCAGACTCCGAGCGATTGCTTGCAACCATTCTTATTGCAACCAATTTTGTAAATGTGCTGATTATCATGTTGTGCAACTACATCATCTCGTGCGTCCTGCATTTTGGTGTAGGT
>JBGUGY010000472.1:0-14043 GCA_045111775.1 Bacteroidaceae bacterium
TATAGTGCCGAACGTGTTGTTTACATGTCCCACGCTGACGAAACGCGTGCGAGGCGTGATAAGTCTTTCGAACTCAGAAAGAATGAGGTCGCCGTTCTTATCAGTAGGGATGGCACGAAGCGTTGCTCCGCGCTCCTGACACACGCGCTGCCATGGCACGATGTTGGCATGATGGTCGAGTTCAGACACAATCACCTCGTCGCCCGGAGTGAGGAACTGCCTGCCGTAGGTCTGTGCCACGAGGTTGATGCCCTCGGTTGTGCCGCGCACGAAGATTATCTCTTCGGTAGACGATGCGTTGATGAACTTCTGCACCTTCTCGCGCGCCTCCTCGTAGGCATCGGTGGCACGAGCCGCCAGCGTGTGCGCGCCGCGATGTATGTTAGAGTTGTAGGTGCGATAGTAATCGGCAATCTTGTCTATCACCTGATTAGGCTTCTGCGTTGTTGCGCCGTTGTCGAGCCACACAAGGTCATGCCCGTTCACCTTCTGCTGCAACACTGGGAAGTCGCGCTTCACCTGCTCCGAGTTCAGCGTGTCGGCCTCCTCGTAGTGAAGGTCGCGCAGCTTCTGTGACTCGGGAATGCCGATGCCGAAGCCGTCATCTTTCGGGAGCGACGAGGACTGAACATCAGCATCGCCGATGTAAGGCAACTCGCCGTAACCGCTGCCGCCAGCCAGAAGCTGCTTGAAGCCAGCCTCCAGCTCGGTCAGATTCAGACTTTCGTCGGGCAGGACAGCCTTCCGCTCAGTCTGCAAATCCTCGGGGCAGTATTTCTGTGCGAGTTCCCTGAGCAGAGCCAGCGAGCCGTCGGACTGTGTCGGGAAACCGTTAATATTCTGTATATCTATCATAAAGAAATTGTTCTAAAATTTCTTTTTCAGGGTTCTATTTCTCTACTTTGTTGCGATGCTGATAGTCGTGATAATATCCCACCTCGACGTTCTCAAGAACAGCGATGGCATCGTCGGTAAGGGCTGCAAGCGAGAAGTACTTTGTGAGCAGATAAGATGCCACGCCGAACTTGTCGAGTCCCATCAGACGGGCACTCAGCGACGGTGCAATCTCGCCCGGAATGCCGCTCTGGTGCAAGCCAATGACGCCTTGATTCTTCTCGCCCACGCGCACAAGGATAATCTTCGTTGTGCCTACGCCGCGACCTGTAAGATACTGACCTTCAACCTCAACCTTATCGCTCGGAATGATTGGCACGCCGCGCCACAAAATCACTCTTGTGCCAAACAAATCGGTTGTCACAGGCGGAACGCCGCGCCATGTGCACTCGCGTTCGAAGGCAGCGATGGCTCTTGGGTGAGCAATGAAGAAGGCTGGCTCTTTCCATACCAAAGAAAGAAGTTCGTCGAGGTCATCTGGCGTTGGCGAGCCGTAGCGTGTGGTGATGCGGTAAGCCGGATTGACAGACGACAGCAGACCAAACTGCTTGTTGTTGATGAGTTCCCACTCCTGACGCTCCTTGATGCTCTCGATTGACAGGCGCAACTGCTCTTCCAACTGGTTGTAAGGGTTGTTGTAGAGGTCTGACACGCGAGTATGCACGCGGACAACAGTCTGCAAAGTGTTCAGAGGATATTCGGTTGGATTCTCCTCGTAGTCGATGTATGTCTCAGGAATGATATTGTCCTCCTCATGACCGCTAACAAGGTCGATGTGCTTCTCGCCATGGTCGTTCACGGTTGCCTTCAGTCTGAGCTGCTTGTCGACAGCCTTGTTGAATGTCTCGCGGAAATCAGGCACTTCCTTGATGAACTTCTCGAGTTCGTTCTGCTTCAGTCCGAGGAAAACGGACGGCGTTACGGCACGCACAGAAACGGTAGACTCGGCATCGTCGAGAAGGTCAGCTTCGCCAAAATATTCGCCTTCGCCCAAGAGAGCGATGCGCAGCTCCTCGCCGTGAGGACCGCTGCTGATAACCTCTGCCTGACCGTTGGCAACGATGAAGAACTTCTGTTTGTCCTTGCCCTCCTGAACGAACAACTGACCGATACCCAATTCCTTTGTCTCGAACGAGCGTGCAAGACGGTTAACAATCTCGTCGTCGAACTCAGAGAACAGCGGAATAGTCTTCAGACTCTTTGCAGAAAACGACGGTTCGCCGTTTAGATATTGTATCGGTAGACGCTCGCTCTTACGCAGTTCGACCTTTGTGCGGTTTACGCGGAATGTTCCACCGCTAACTTGCACCCAAGGCAATATTTTTAGTAACAGTCTTGGAGTTATCGAGCCCATTTGAGGGGCTGTCTTGGTTGTTGTAGCCAGTTTTCTGGCGGTTGCAGTAGTAACACTACGCTGTAGATTTGAATCTGCCATAATCTTTTTAGTTTTAAAGGTTTTACTTTTTTATTGTGATTTTATGTGTTGTTCCTTCAACATGTTCCACGCCGAGCACATTGTAGCCCTGCTCCTTGGCATTGCGCGGAACGTTATCGAGAGGCTCGCCCTCGCTCAGAAGCACCTCAAGAATATCGCCCGACTGAAGTCTCGAAAGCTCAATCTTGACCTTGACGAAAGTCATCGGGCAGTGCTCCTTTGTGATATCTAATACTTTTGTTGCCATAATATTTTCATTAAAAATGATAGAATCTCAAAAATTCTGAATTTTGATTTTTCAATTCAGAAAGCAATTATGAATTGTCAATTGTCAATTATGAATTATATAAATAGAGTCTGTCCTCCTTCGCTCAGATTCAGGAACGAAGCCACGCCCAGCACATCCTTCACCTCAGGAATAAAATCCTCTTTCTTCAGTCCCAGCACATGCATCGCCATCTCGCAAGCATACAGATTGATGCCGAGAGCCTTCGAAGCCTCAACAAGCTCCTCGAGCGTAGCCACATTGTTCTTTCGCATAAGATAGCGGAAGATTTTCGGACCAGCCCCCAGAAAGTTGAAGCGGCTCGTAGGAGTAACCTTCAGTCCGCCCATCATGAAGCCGAAGATTTTGGTTAGCCAGTTACCGCCCGTAAAACTGCGTCCCTGCTTACGCTTTATGGCATCGAGTCCCCAGAAAGTGAAGAAGATGTTCACCTCGTAGCCCACAGCTGCCGCACCAGTTCCCAACGTGAATACAGCCGTAAGCTTATCGAAATCGCCACTGAAGGCGATGATACTCAGTTTCTTGTTTTCAGCCATAGTTATTCATTCTCGAAGTTATACAATTTGGTACTCAGATAGCGTTCGCCTGTGTCGGGCAGCAAGACCACTATGTTCTTGCCCTCGTTCTCGGGACGACGAGCCAGCTTGATGGCAGCAGCAGCGGCAGCACCGCTCGAGATGCCTGTCAGCACGCCGTCTTTTGTTGCCAGCAGACGAGCCACGGCAAAAGCCTCATCGTCTTTTATGCGCAGAATCTCGTCGTAGACACCTGAATCGAGAACCTTAGGCTGGAATCCAGCTCCGATGCCCTGAATCTTATGAGGTCCGGGCTTCTCACCGCTTAGCACCGACGAGGTGTAAGGCTCAACTCCAACCACCTTCACGTTGCTGTTATATGCCTTCAGAACCTGCCCCACTCCTGTTATCGTGCCGCCTGTGCCGATGCCTGCCACAAATATGTCGACCTCTCCGTCGGTATCGCGCCAAATCTCCTCGGCTGTGGTGCGTCGGTGAACCTCAGGGTTTGCCGGATTCTCGAACTGCTGCGGAATATAGGCGTTACCAATCTCCTCCTTCAGTTCCTGCGCGTTGCGTATTGCTCCAGCCATACCCTCGTAAGACGGTGTGAGAACAATCTGTGCGCCGAGCGACTTCAGTAGCGTGCGACGCTCAACCGACATCGAATCGGGCATCGTGAGGATGAGGCGATAGCCACGGATGGCGGCAATGAATGCCAGACCGATTCCCGTATTGCCGCTCGTAGGCTCGATGATGACGGTGTCGGGGTTGAGCTGTCCGTTGCGTTCGGCCTGTTCTATGAGAGCCTTTGCCGTGCGGTCCTTCACGCTGCGCGCCGGATTAAGGTACTCCAACTTGGCAATAATCCGGGCATTCAGTTTCAGCTCGCGCTCCGTCCCCGCCAACTCTACCAGCGGCGTATTGCCTATTAAATCAATCAAACTATGTGCTATCTGTGCCATATTATTTTGGTTTTATTTTTGTTTGTAGAATGTTTTCAAAGATATTCCAAAGCCACGATGCCGATTCCGCCATAAGTGCCATTCTGGGTTTTCAAAACTGACTCCGCATCAGTTCGTGGTAATGATTATTTATGTTTGCAAAATTACGGCGTTTAGAAATATCTTCCAACAGAATTTATTTATTTAGAAAATATCGCCAAAACAGTACACCATCATCAGAAAAAGAATACTAAAACAAGCCTCCTTTTTGGTTGCTTGGCAGAAAAAATGACTAAGGGGGGAAATGTAAGAAAGATAGTCTGTGTAAAAAGTTTCTCGGCTTATGTAAGGCACAAAAAAAGACCGTACTATATCAAAGTGCGGTCTTTTCTGTTATATCACTCAATTCTATATTCAAAACAAGAAATAACATTTCAATAAATCTCAATCATTCTGTTCATAATAATAAGAATAATCGATGCCCTTCATAAACATTTCACGGTCATTGATTTTTTCTGTCAAAGCATTGCGAAGCAGATTGCGGATTTCGCTGTCATCAACAGGACTTTTCTCCATTGCTTGCAGATAATCATTCTTGTTTATCTTGCTCCAATCCACACACTTCTTCAGAGAATGTTTGAAAATCAAATCAATCCAAATGCGTGTGCTTCGTCCGTTGCCTTCCATGAAAGGGTGTGCCACATTCATCTCCACATATTTGCTCACAATCTCGTCGAATGTCATTTCTGGCATCCTTTCGATATTAGCAAGGATTGTCGGGAAATGCAGTGCATTAGCAAACGTAAAGCCACCTTTACTGATGTTTTTCGACCTTATCTGTCCTGCAAAGTCATAAAGTCCACCGAAAAGATATGCGTGAATCTGCTGAAGACACTTTATAGTCCCAGGCTTCAACGAATTAAGCAATCCACTCTCGAAAAGGTCGTATGCCTTCTTACGGCTTTGCCCGTCGATAGTATTGTCAGAATAGACGAACCAATCTAAAAACTCGCTTGCACGGTTGTTTGGATAGTGTTTTGCCAAGAGCTGCACCCTTTCAGAATCAAGCACATCGGCTTTTCGCATCTTGCCATCTGGAGCCTCGAATTTAAAGTGGTTAGTGTCACTAACCAGTTGAATCCCCTCCTTACTTAGCTTGCCCTTCAGATATTTCCAATAGTTACGACTTTTGGTATAATCGTCTTCATTATTGATGGCGCGCACAATATCAATTGCCGAGAAGTACCATTTGCTGTGCTCATCATCCCACACGGCACGTACTTCTCTGTCATTAAAGAAACGTATGGACTTTTTGTTACTCATTAAAAAGCAAGATTTTTAATTGTTTTTTACTTTCCAATCATACCTCTGACTTATATCAGCATCGCCATCGTAGATTGTTTTTTTCCGCTTCGTGAATTTCCCGAAGTAGAAGAACATCAAAGCACAAATATACTAAAAAACAGACAAAAAGCGTTCTGTTCCACATCAAAATCAGGCTTTATTTCGCAAAAAATCACTCCACCTCCAGAAGCATCAAATCGGCAGTGAATGAGTCGT
The DNA here is from genome assembly GCA_045111775.1 of Bacteroidaceae bacterium. Classification (GTDB taxonomy): domain Bacteria; phylum Bacteroidota; class Bacteroidia; order Bacteroidales; family Bacteroidaceae; genus Ga6A1. The sequence goes on from JBGUGY010000472.1 coordinate 5,635, forward strand.
CGCTCTGGCAGTCTACCCAGCCAACTATGGCGGTGCGCATCTCGGCATCGGCAAAAGATGACTGTACGACGCGACGCATCAGTTCGTCGTTCTTCTCGGCAAGGATGTAGAGCGATGTCTCGCCGCGATAGCCGTGACGAATGGCAATCTCGCCCGTCATGATGTTGGGCAGAGTGTAGACGAAAACCGATGGACTTGGAAAGAATTCGTCGACATTGGAGATTGACTGCTGATAAGCCTTGTCCGACACAAAAGACGACGAGCGGTTGAAGAGAATGACGGCTCTGCCCTCGTCCTCACCGGCATTGGCAGAAGCGAGCAGAAGCTCGGAAGCCACGAATGCCAGTCGGCTGAGCGCATCCATTTTGTAGAATTTCGGATAGTCTGAGATATGATTTTTGTATAGTTCGGTGAGGAGTTCTTTGCCCCTCACCTCGGTTTTCAACTCACTGCCGTCGACCACAACGCCATCTTCTGAAATCTGCACCGAGCAGCGTTTTCTAATGGTCTTTTCTGCCGCCGTGCGAGGCTTACACTCATCAGTCTTACGCACGAGCATAGCCGCGTTGCATCCACCAAAGCCCGAGAGAATCTTCAACATTCCACCGTTGCCAGCCTTCTGTTCATCGGCCGAAATGCCGACTTTTCCGCTTACGCCAAGTTCTGAGAAACCGCGCGACGGAAGCACGATGCCATCGTCGAGAGCACGAAGCGTGAGAATTGTCTCGAGCACACCGGCTGCGCCCATCGTGTGGCCGTAATAGCCTTTCAGAGCAGACAGCGGAATGTCCGACAAGCCCATGCGCTCAACCGCCTTCGACTCCATCTGGTCGTTAAACATCGTTGCCGTTCCGTGCACTCCAACAACAGCCACATTCCCGCCATCGCCAAGAACATATTTCATTGCACGGAACGCGCCCTCGCCCTTTGGCGACGGAGCACTTATGTGATGAGCATCGTTGCGCACGCAAGCATCTTCGACGCTCCATTTTCCGTTTTTTGCCGAACTTAAGACGATGGTTGCCGCAGCCTCGCCAAGGTTCAAGCCCATGCGCTCGATGTCGAACGGACGGCACTGCTCGGGCGAAACGGCCTTCAACGACTGAAAGCCAGACACGATGAACGCGCTCTGGCAGTCGGCCCCGCACACCACGGCATGGTCGTACTCTCCGGCAGTCAGCAGGCGGAATGCCAACGACTGCGCCGCAAGTCCTGAGATGCAAGCGTTGCACACAACAATAGGCTCGGTGGTGAAGCCGAGTTTCCGAGCAATCAGTCGGGCTGAAGTGGCTGGCATAACGCGTTCAGAATCGAAATTCGCAGAGCCGAGAAGCTCGACGTTCGCCTTCGTCGTGCTCAGAATGAATATCGACCTCGGGCTCGAAACATCAATATCGGCCTGACTGATGGCGCGCGATGCCGACGCAAAAACTATCGACTCAAACCGCGTCAGTCCGTCAGTCTGGAGCTGGAGGTTCTGCTCTTCTGAAAACAAAGAAGCCACGAACGGATCGGGCAGATTCCACTTGCCGCTATACGACTTAAGGGCAGACTCTCCTGCCCTTACACTGCTATAATTCTGTTCGGTTGTGAAACCCAACGGAGAAACGATATTGTCTGCCAGAATGCTAACCATGCTGAATTCCCCACTGTTTTTTCCATTCGACGAAGAAATCGGGATTGTCCCACATCAGATTGTAGTTCATATCCATGAAAACCTGAACGCTGTGGGCGGTGGCGAACACCGTATTTGTCTCGGCATCAACAATTTCGTAGTCGAACACAATCTTGGCTGCCTCGGTTGGGCGATACATAATACGCACCACGGGAGTCATTCCGTAAAGAATAGGACGCTTGTATTTTATATCGAGTTCGACGATGGGCGCGAAAACCCTCTCGTCCATATATCGCTTGTACGACAAGCCGTACTTTGCGCCGAAAGCCTCGCGCGCGTCCTCAAAATACAGCGGATAAGAGCCGTGCCACACTACGTTCATGACATCAACCTCGCTAAATCTTATCTCAATCTTCTTTTCGGCAAAGAGTTCCATTATTCAGATTCTTTTACGGCAATTTTCATCTGGGCAGAAGCCACTTCCGCCCCGTTGTTCATAACTACGGCATCAACGAGAGTCATTCCGAAGACACTGTCAATCACGGAGATAGAGGTAGTGATTCGTTCCCCGACCTTAGGCAAATCCTTAACCTTAAGGTCGCGGATAGCCCCGATGAAGCCAAGCTGAATGCCCTTCTTCAGAATATATTTGTTTACATAGCCGATGCGAGCCGCACATGTCTGGGCAATATTCTCCACAATGCCCGGAGCGGTGAAAACGCCGTCCTCGACAAACAGATTATCTGCCGAAACTACGGTTTCGGTAACGGTTGTCTGCATGTCGAAGCGCACAAGGCTCGAAATCATAACGAAAGGCTCTTGCTGCGGCAGAAGTTCGTGAATGTCGATGCCGCGCAGAAACTCCTCGGTAGGCTGTTCTGTATTCATCAGTTCCAAAAATCAAAAAAATTATACCACTGTGTAGGATACATCCTCAACATTCGCTCAAGTTCGGCAACGTATGCCTTCGAAACCTGCGCAATCTTGTCCTTGCGCGAAGCCTCGATATCGTAACTGAGCGGAGTTACATAGACTTTGTATCGGTTGTGCTTCCGTTTCATAACATTCACAGCAAGAACCGGCGTGTTGCGCAGAGTTGCCACGCTGAATGCCCCGTAAGGGAAGCTGGCGTCTGCCCCAAGGAATTCGGCCGTAACCGATTTTGCCGAGCCATGAATTCTGTCAGCCGGCATACTTACGATTTCGCCGTTCTGCAAGGCAAAATCGATGGCAAAAAGATGGCTCATATCCGGCAGAATTGGAATCATGCAGATGTTGGTATCGGAAAACATCTTGTCGCGGTTCTCCATCACCGTCTGCTTCTCTCCGGCAAAGACCAAGGCGTTGAAGACTTTTGTCTCTGCCACCAGCGTGTAGCCGGCAATCTCGTAGTTTCCGATGTGCGAACTCAGCAGCACGAAGCCTTCAGGCTTGGCGGCAAGGCTAAGGAAGTTGTCGTATCCTTCGAGTTCGATTTCAAACTTTTTGCCGGCATACATGGCGAATTTGTCTATCACCACCTGACCGAAAAGGCAATGGTTGATGTATGTGCTCCATGCCGATTTCAGTCTGCCAAAGCCCATGCGGCGGCGAAAATACCAGTAAGCCGTCTTTCGGCTGCGGTTAAGCACAAGGCACACGGGCACAACAAAGACGGCAGAAAAAAGATAGAGAATGCGCACGTCTACATATCTCAGCATAACGATGAGATGACGCAACATCCATCCGTTGCCATAGGTTGTTCCTGCCCATTCTCTATCTGCCATAAACCACTACGGATTAAGCGTTTACCTTACTTTCGATATAGTCGCAGAACTGTGCCAAAGTGGTTACGCCAACCATCTCTTCAGGCTTAATCTTGAAGCCGAAGTTTCTCTCAACGATAACCACAATGTCAACAAAGTCAAGGCTGTCGATGCCAAGATCATCCTTCAATGTTGCCTCTGGAGCGATTTTCTCTTCATCAATCTCGAGTTCATCAATCATGAAAGCCTTTACTTTCTCTTCAATTTCGGTTCTTGTCATAATTTACAAAAGTTATTTATTATTTTAGTTTACAAACAATTATGCTATGTCCCTGTCCCAGATTGTCGTGAATCTCCTCCACGCTCAATCCGGCCTCATCAATCAGTCTGATGAAATCGTCGGAATGATACATCTTACTGTTTCCGTTGGCGAGCGCAGTAAAGTAGAGGCTCGTCATGGTAAGGCAGAATGCAGCCGGCTCAAACCGCTGTCTGTCCCAAAGCGTTTCCATGATGAAGAGGCGCGTGTGAGCGTCCATTGCGTTCTTTGCGCGCTTCAGGATGCTTACGATCTGCTCTTCGGAGAAGCAGTCGAGGAACTGCGACATCCATACGGCATCAAGTCCGCCGTCGCGCTTCGGGAAGAGGCTGCTTTCGTCAAGAAGGTTGATGCCGTATCCGCTTATTCTGTCGGCTCCCTCCTTGCCTTCAACATTGTTCTTCATCAGACCAATCTGCTGCGGAAGGTCGAGCACAGTTACCTGTGCATCGGCCGAATATCCTACGCACTGCAAGGCCCACTTTCCGGTGTTGCCGCCTACATCGTAGAGCGAGCGTACGCCGTACTTTCCGAACACAATCTGCAACGCTTCGGGAAACGATGAGTCGCTGTAGAAATGGTCGAACCCGAACCAGCTTTTCTGCACCTGCTCAGGCAGGCTCGACAAGCCTTCGTAGATTGTAGGCCAAGCGCCGAAGTGCTTCAGTCCCTCTGGCTTACCGTTCTGGAGCGACTCTTCGAGCTTGAACCAGCCTTCGTAGTTCACATCGTGGTTAAAGTCGATGTTCACTCTCGTTGCAGGGTCGTTAATCAGAAACCATCCGGCTTTTGAAATAGAATAACGGTCGGTCTCATCGTCGATAATAATCGTGCCTATGCACAGCGAAGCCTCGAGCAAGCATTTTACCGCATACTTCGACAAGCCTGTCTTTTCAACAACCTCGTCCTCGGTAAGGCCGTTGTCGCTGTTTCTAAGATATTCAAGAATTCCGAACTTGAGCATCAGTCGCGAAGCCTGAAACACTACAGGCCCCCACGCTATGAACTCGGCCAGACGCTGGGCATCTCTTGCCGAAAGCTGTTCGGAAGTATATTTCTTCTTTAATGAGGGAGATAAATTCATTATTATGAATGTAGATTATTACAAATTACTTTCCCTTCTTGATTAGTTTAACAACCCACTCTCCAAGTTCCTCGTATGTATTTCTACGGCGACGCTCGTTGCCAAAGCCATTGCCAGGAACGCCATCAACATCAAGCACTGCAAGAGTTTCCTTGCTGCCCTTCTTGTTAAATTCTACGATGGCGTCAAGGTGTGCATCACCTGCACCAAAACCGACAATAACAGAAGCGGCAGTATTTCCATAGTCAAAATTCTTTGCCTTGATAGTAATGATATACTGAGCCTCATCCTTGTTAGTCGTTACCTTTACGAACTTGCTCTCATTTACGGTCTTGGCAAACTCTGCCTCAGCCTCAGCAAGCTCTCCCGGATAAGCCTGTACCCAGTCTTCGCCCTTCTCCTTCAGAAATTCAGTAACATTCTTTCCTTCCAATGTTGCAGCTGAGTAATCCCACACGATGAACACCTTTGAACTACCGGCAGCCTTAATCTCTGAAAGTGAGCCACTCTTAATTGTAACATCATCCTTAGCATGCATTGTCATTGCTGAAAACAATGCAACCATCAAAAACAAAAATTTCTTCATAGTCTTTGTAATTTAATTTTTATGTAAATAATTTGGTAATATTAAAGTTTCTTTATAACCAATGCGCTGTTAGTGCCTCCAAATCCGAAGGAGTTGCTCAGAACGGTATTAACCTCGGTATCAACCGTTTTATCGGCAAGGTTCAGCGGTTCTGAATACTCGTCGCGGTTGTCGAGATTTATGTTTGGAGCTACGAAATTGTTCTGCATCATAAGGGTTGAATATACAATCTCGCTTGCGCCTGCCATCCAACATTCGTGGCCCGTCATGCCCTTTGTAGAACTGATAAGGGCGTGCTTGCCGTTGAACAGGCGGTTCAGGGCAATAGCCTCGTACATATCGCCCAGATGCGTACTTGTGGCGTGAGCGTTTATATAGTCAATTTCGTCGGCCGAAACGCCGGCATCGTTCATAGCGCGCTGCATGGCTATCACGCAACCGTCATCGCTTGGCTGACTGATTACGGCCGTTCCGTTTGACGAGAATCCGTAGCCGCAGACCTCGGCAAGGATGTTTGCTCCGCGAGCCACGGCATGTTCATATTCCTCCAGAACGAGAGCCGCCGCTCCTCCGCTCGGAATCAGTCCGTCGCGGTCGCGGTCGAACGGGCGCGATGCCTTTGTAGGCTCGTCCATCTTCTTCGAGAAAGCTCCGAGAGCATCGAACGATGCCATTGAATAATAGTTCACCTCCTGCGCTCCTCCGCACAGCACCATGTCCTGCAATCCCTGCTTTATGAGCATGTAGCCGATGCCGATGGAATGGCTTCCGCTGGCGCAAGCGGCACTTATCGAGAAGTTTACGCCCTTGAGGTGGAACACGGTACTCATGTTCATGTTCACCGTTGAGTTCATGGCCTGAAAGATGAAGTTCTGACCGAGCAGTTCGGTGTCGCGCTTCTCCTCCATTATCTTAGAAGCCTCGATTACAGGCTTTGCCGACGAGTCGTTGCCGAAGATACAGCCCACCTCGTTGTTTATCAGATACTCGTCGCTGATGCCAGCCATCTCGAAGGCTTCCTTGCTTGCCATGAAGGCAAACTCGGCCTCTTCGGAGAATCCGCGGCGCAGACGACGGTCGATGACGCCCTTCAGCTGCGGAAGCTTGACAATGCCGGTCAAGCCCGACTGGTATCCGTAGTCGAGTCGTTCTGGCTCAACGCCGATGCCCGATTTGCCTTCATAAAGGCTCTGTCTCACTTCCTCTACATTATATCCAAGGCACGACCATATTCCCATGCCTGTAATAACTACTCTTCTCATTTACTTTATTTTATCTGCGCTTATTGCGATTCTTACGCAACTTCCAGACGGTTTATAATCAACATTATATATATGCCTTAAAGCATTACGATCCTTAAGACCAAATCCCAAATTATAAGAACGTGCAACATGAGTCGATCCTATTGAAGGACCTTTCGGATTCATTAGTTCTACTTTTGGATATTCCTTATAGTAGAAATCAGAACACCACTCACTGCTTTTTTCAATAGAAGAAAAACATTTATCTTTCAACAGCAATGCTGCATACTCCCATTCAGCCTCTGTAGGCAGTCTGTATGGCATGTCAAATTTTCCAGATATTGAAGAAATCAGTTGTTCTGCCTTTTCCCATTTCGATGTTTCATAAGGAAGAATACTTGTTTTGGAAGTTTTCTTGCCAGTCAAAAGGATTTCCGTATTACGACTCAGCAGATCCTTACTTATATAGAATGACGACAATCTTACCTTATGAACAGGCTCGCTGTTCATTGTCATGCTGTGCCTTCCGTCAAAGCCCATATAAAACTCACCGCCACGCACTAAAAGCATCGTTATCTTCTGTCCACATACATCTATCTCGAAAGACTCAGGATAATCTCCATCGTCAAGAACCCATGTCTTAAACAAGTCTGATTCATCAACCCTATTAGTACCATTATCCTTAGACTGGACCTCAAGTGATTTCGAATCATCTACCGAAGCAATCTGCGAGAAAGGAATGACACTCTCTATCCCGCCAACAACCATTGTTACATGATCGCCGACAGCCATTTCCTTCAACTCGCCAACAACCGTAGTTCCGTTTTTCAGCGCAACCATTACGCGCTTACTTTGCGAGTAGACAAAAGTGCTCATTAAAAGCAATAAAGATAGCAGTACAACCCTCATTGTCAACTGTCAATTATCAATTGTCAATTCTAAGTATAAAGTCCGCCGTTTATTGAGATAACTTCGCCGGTAATGTAGCTTGCCGCATCAGAAAGCAGGAAGGCAACAAGTTCGGCCACCTCTTCGGGCTTTCCGAAACGGTTCATCGGAACCATTTTCTTCAGTTCGTCAACCGGCAGTTCCTTTGTCATGTCGGTCTCTATGAAACCCGGAGCCACGGCATTTACCGTAACGCCACGCACAGCTACCTCTTGTGCCAAGGCCTTTGTAGCACCTATCAGAGCCGCCTTTGCTGCGCTGTAGTTTGTCTGGCCAGCCATACCCTTGATACCAGAGAGCGATGCCATGTTCACGATTTTTCCGCCGTGCTTGCGCATCATCATCTTTACGATAACGCTCTGGGTTACGTTGTAGAATCCGGTGAGAGTGGTGTCGACAACATCGTGCCAGTCCTTGTCGGGCATCATAAACAGCACGTTGTCGCGGCGCACACCTGCGTTGTTTACCAGATAGGCAATATAATCGTCGGGATGTGCAGCCTCCCAGTCGTTCAGGGCGGTCTGAACTTCGTCCTTTACCGCCACGTTGAATCTCATCAGTTCGGCACTTCCGCCGTTATTAACAATGTCATCCAAGGTCAGGCGCGCAGCCTCCTCGTTATTCTGATAATTGATTATTACAGGAATGTTCATGCTCGCAATCTTCAGGGCGATAGCTCTGCCCAGTCCTCGCGATGCGCCTGTAACAAGTGCATACTTCATACTTTTTTCGTTTTGTTTTAATCCAGTGTACCTGCCGCCAGAAAACGCCGTTTCGGGGCAAGCCAATAAGCCGTTGCAAAATTAGACAAAAAAAATGACTTCTGCCGCAGTAATCATAAAAATATAACATAGAGGACTTGAAAGTTGAG
>JBGUGY010000473.1:0-6522 GCA_045111775.1 Bacteroidaceae bacterium
CGCCTCCGACGAGTGCATCAACTTGAAGAAAATCACCGCGATGACGGGCGTGAAAATGATGTAAAACATCAGGTTGGAAAACAATTCCGGTTGCTGAGCCTCGCCAAAGTATTCTGCAAGCTCACCGCGAAGCACAAACTTACCCAGCGGCAGAGAGATGTCGCAGCCAGCCATCGTCATCCGCTTGTGTTTCGGATTGAGGATAACTTTGTGGCTTTCAGAATTGTATCTCATCTCGAAGACTGGCATCTTGTTGAATGTCCTGAGAGCGCAGACCGAGAAATCCACTCCGCTGAGAAACCACGACAGCCGTCCGCCAAATTCGGCATTCTTAATCTTGAAATCGGGTTTTGCGGCAGAAAGAACCGAGTCCTTACCCGTAAGCGATACTGCCCACGGATTGTTTCGGTCGAACGGCAGTTCGAAAGTCTCGATAACCGGAACGGCTATCGCCTCGAAGGCAAACGAACTTTTGGTGAACTTCACGCGCAGCGCATTTTCGGGAATCCTGATGTCGTCGTAATCCTGAGCCAGAAATTCGCTGTAATCCATAGGCGACACCAAATCGGTTATTCGCAGCGCATCGGCAACGCCCCAAGTAATAATCTGCCTTCCTGCACGAATGTCGAACGCGCCAGCTTGCTGTGAGACGTACAGCTCGCGAATCTTGAAGCCCGAATATTCGGGAATAAGCGAGTTGTAGATAGCGTTCGCCGAGAAGAACAGACTGGAGTTGTTTTTTGATACCGAGAGTTCGCCGCGCAAGCGAGTGCGCGACGACATCCAATCGTTCGGACTCTCGGTTCTCACAGCATGGTAAGTGTCGGCAAAACCTTTAATTTTTACTTTCAAGTCTCCGTCGTCGTCCTGTGCAGAGACGGCGGCGGAAATAACAACAAAAAACAATGAGAAAAGCAGTCGCATTTTTAAATTCCCTTTTCCATTTTTGCAACGTTAAACATGTCTGAGCCAATCTTCAGATTGTATTTCATATCAGAAAAAGTGATGATTGTCTTGTGCTTAGTCTGAACATTCTGCATTTCCATCTTTCCGCGAGTCCAGAAGCCTTGAACCTGCTTTATGTCATGAACATTGAGCACGCGATGGAGCTTGCCGAGCTTGTCGTAAAATTCGACCTTTACAGCCATGAAACAGTCTTTGCGAATCCACGATATTTTCTTTGAGTAAATCTCGCGCTTATCCTTCGGAACTGATTCAACCACATAGCAGTCGAATCCGCTGCATTTCTCTGTGCGCAGAAACTTGTGAGTATCCTCGTCGAGGTTGCGGTCGCCCATATCGTCGTAGGTGAAGTCCGTTCCCATGAAATAATCAGTCTTAGAGGAACTTCCGCTTATTCGACGAGTCTTTTTGAGGGCAGGCATATAGAGCCATTTGTCATCGTCCTTGCCAATTTCGTCGTAGTTCCAAGTCAGAAATCCCGTGCCTTTCACGTCGCCCGGATAAGTGAACGTCATCATCGTCTTTGTGTCCTTGCCGATATCCATTGCCCACGATTCTACCTTGCGCTCGCGCTTAGAGCCGTTGGCCTTCTCGAGCACCAGATACATCTTGGCATATCGGGTGTCGCCATCGGGATTGTCCTTTACTTTCTTTATTATGTCTCTGCCCGAAAGATTCTGAGCATCAGCCGAATATGCAGCCAAAACCAAAGCCGCAAAAAATAATATCTTTCTCATATTCCTAAAAAATTATGAATTGTCATTTTTAATTATCAATTTTGAATTGTCAATTGTCAATTATGAATTGTCAATTCTCAATTCTCCTCCTCTTTTCCAAAGATTTTCATCATTTTGAACAAGATTGGAGTGATGAACAAGTCGGCAAGAAGAGCCGAAATCAAGCCAGCCACCGCCAGTGTTCCGAAGTGACTCATCTGAATGGCATCAGAAACCGAGAATCCAAGGAAAGTGGCTGATATAATGATAGATGTCATGACGATAGCCAATCCCGTTACGCGGAATGTCGCTTTCACGGCATGCTCGTAGTTGCGTTTGCGGTTGAACTCAAGATGCGCGTGGTTTACAAAATGGATAGTGTCATCTACTGCCAGACCGAGAATCATAGGGATGATGCAAGCCGTCATCATGTCGAGTGGATAGCCCAGCCAACCCATCATGCCGCCAACAAACACCGCAGGCGCAAGGTTCGGAATCATTCCGATAAGACCGAGCCTTATGTTTCCGAAGACAATCATCAGCAACACGCCGATAATTACGGCCGACAGGATTAGCGACCACATCTGACCTATTGTGATGTACTGCTGCATAACTGTAAACTGAGGCAGATTGCCAACCGTAGAAACCTCGGAATTAGGGAACAACTCCTTGGCGCGGTCTTCCAGGCGCTTCATCTCGTTTTCAATCTCGTTGGAGTTGTAGTTGCTTATCTCGATTTGCAGACGCAGACGGCGATATTCATAATCCATCCAATATTCAGATTCCGAGCCGCCGGCGTTCTCGTAAAGAAGCAAGAGCTGTGCCACCGCGTCGTAGTCGTTCGGAACGTGATAATACGCTGTGTCGTTGCCGTTTAGCGTGCAGTTCATATCCTTTATAATGTCGAGAACCGAAGAGTGACGCTTTGTCAGCGGATATTTTTCAATTTCGTGTTCGAGAGTCTCGAGCTTCTTAAGATTCTCAGGCTTCTTGGCATCGCCTTCTTCGGGCAGAACAACCATCAAATCGTATGAGTACATAGTTCCGAGCTCTGTTTCGCATAGTTCGAGGAAACGGCGCGAATAATCGACCTTTCTGCCCATCGAACGTTCTACATCGAATGCTGGCTCAATCCAATAAACTCCTATGGCACAGAAAATTGTGATAACGGTAGAGACGACGATAATCTTCTTGGAATGACGCAGAACGTATTCGCCAAAACGCTCGAAAAGTCCGGCAGACTTGCCCTCGAACGATGTTTCGAACTGCTTGTTGTTCTCTGCCTTCTTTCCGAGCGAAAGCATTATTGGGGTAATTACAAGAATCGAGATGAGAACCGACACGATTGCAAGCGCAGAGTTTATGCCCATCGCCTTCATCGGAACAATGTTCATGGCAAGGAACGTCATCATTGCTGCAAGCGTTGTGAAGCCCGAGAAAATAACAGGCCAAGCAGTTTCGGCAATGGCATCGATGGCAGCCTGCTTGCGGTCGTGAAGTTTTATGAGCTGTGTCCTGAAGAAACTGTAAACGTGAAAGTTATAGGCTATTGCCACGGCAAAGGCAAGCATTACGGTTATCATCGTGGTGCTCATGTCCAGGTAGAGCCCGAGCCAGCCGATTATTCCCATGGCGATAATAAGTGCGGAGATTGATGTCAGGATAGGAATCAGAACGCCTCGCAGTGAGCGAGTTACGAGCGTCATCACAATCAGTGCGACGATGATGGCTATAACCATCAGACGCGACATCTCGCTCTTTATGTATTGTGCCTTGGCATAGTTCATGTAAGGCATTCCGGCGATGTTTGGGTTGAGCGATGCGTATTTGTCTTTTGTACAGATTTTTATCGCCTCTCGTCCAGTCTGATTTTCGGGAGCTTCAAGTCCTTGTGCACGCCAAAGACTGTCGGAAGGGTAGGGGCGCAGCTTTACCAAAATCCACGACATTGTGCCGTCTTTGCTTATGAGTTTCTTCGAAACGTATTCCTTGCTGTAAGCCTTCTTGCGTATTGAGTCGAGTCCTTCTTTTGTGTCTGGAATAACCTCTGGCACAATCTGTTGCAGCTCCATACCATCTTCTGTTCCGACCATAAATTCGAGGTCGGTGATAGATGTGATTTTCTCGGAATACGACAGACTGTCCATCAGTTCGTTGCTCAGTTCGCGGACAAGTTCGAGGTTCTTCTTGTTGAACAGCCCCTCTTTGTTCTCTACCAGCACGGCAACATAGTAGTCGTTTCCGAAAATGCTCTTGAACTCGTTGGTTTTCAGAATCATCGGGTCGTCTTTCACGAAATAGGTATCGAACGATGTTTCAAAATAGATGCGTTTCAGTCCTGCTACCGAAAAAGCAAGCAGGGCGGCAAACGCAATCATCACGATTATGCGATGATTTACAACAAATTGTCCGAATCTGCGGAACTTTGTGTTTATCTTCTCGATATTCATAATACTTGTTGTTTATATGGTTTTATGTTATGCAATCCTTTATTAAAACCGAACAGTGTTCTTTTAGCTTTCAAAAAAGAGACGTGCATTAGTTACACGTCTTTGTCTTCTTGTCAGGCAATAAACACTTTTTGTTTTAAATCTGTTGCAAAATTACTGCGGAAAACAAGTATAGTCAATAACTAAAATTAGGGAATATTTATGTCCGGATACCTAAAAGTAGGGATTTGTCCGAGAAAAATGGTTTATTTCATCTTGATGCCAAACAGACTTGCCCAGCCACTTGTTGAGAAAAGCACATAGTCGTTGGCAAACTTGTCTAACTCGCTGTCAGACAAGTCGTGACTTGCCATCTCACCAATTATTGACAGCATCCAAGCGCAGTTTGCATGAATGAAGAATGTTGAAATCTCGGTGTTGATGTGCGGATATTTCATCTTCATCTTGCCGAAGAACCAGAGAATGTGCGCTGTGGTGGCATCGGTATAGTTGTCGCGGAAGTTGTTTACCGTTGAGCCTTCGGATTTATATAGAATAAGGCGTATGATGTCGCGGTATTTCGTCACGAAGCTGATAAATAACTTAGCCGTTTCCTGCTGTTTTTCGATGTTCATCATGTCCTCGAGAGTGGTGCTTTCGGAGTGCCGTTCTTTGGTTATCTGCATCATCGAGTCGATAAACGGACGGCAGACTGCAGTCATGAGCTCGTCCTTGTTTTTGTAGTACGAATATATCGTGCTCACGCTAATGCCAACGCGGGCGGCGATGGTGCGTAGCGAGGCATCGGTGAAGCCTTTTTCAAGAAACTCCTCCTCGGCATATTTTATAATTGAATTTCGGACATTGTCTTTTAAAATCTGCATAAGTGCGTAGTTTTTTAGAGTTAAACAAAACACTGTTTGATTTTGCAAATATAAACCGATTTTTCGATTCTGCAAAAAAATAATGGAGCACGTTTTGTTAATCTCGCACTCCACCGTCCCGATTCAATTAAAGAAAAGGGGAGCGCAGACAAATCCCGTCCGCGCTTCCCCAAGCACCACTATTTACTCAAAACTATAAAAGAATGATGGGAAACCTGTTACGGTAGCCACCTTTGTTTCTATTTCTCCTGTGTTTATGTCTACTGTACAGAATCCGTTATACTCGGTGTTTGCCGAGCCGTATACCATCTTGTTGCCATGGCGACCCATTGCAACGCCGTGTCCGTTGGTTAGCGGAAGTCCTTCGATAACTTTTATCGTCTTGTTGTAGATGTCTACAATAACCGGAACGCCAATGTGGGCAAGGTAAGAGTTTGTATTGTCTGGCTCGAGGGCAAAGGCAAAGCCGTATGCATACATTTTTCCGTTGCCAACGTAGCGGCACATCATAATCACGTTAAGATAGTCGCAGCTCAAGCCTTCAACCTTAGTCTTTGTAAGGTCTATGCAGTACGACTCGTCGAAATCCGTCTCGCCTTTTTTGATGCGCGCAATGCCTCCGTTGAGTCCCGGAATATAGCCGAACGAGCCTGTGCAGTTGACGTAGATATCGCCTTTCTCATCTTCGAAGATTGACTGGTTGTCTACCGGGCGTGAAGGGGCGCACAGACCGATGGAAGTGTTGCGCATCTTCTTGATGAATTTATTGTCGGCAACGTTGTAGAGAGCCATCTCGAGAGCGTTCTCCGATGGCATCCACTGTGAGTTGTACTGCTCCAAGGCAACGTACAAGATGCCGTCGCGTATGTAGAGCGCGCCCGGATATGCAGCTACGCCTTCGTTGCGGAGCGATGAAAGGTCGATGCGCGAAATCTCTGTCATCGTCTGCGGATTAAAGACGATAATCATGTCGAGACTCTGGCAGCTCACATAAGCCTTTTCTGCGTTTGCCTCTACCACGATTGCCGCGCTCGAATTTGCCGGAAGTTCCATAGAACCTTTCAGTTCGAGCTGGTTGCTTGAGTTGAGAATGTAACGCTTCAGTTTCAGTTCCGTTCCGCCAGTATAGTCGGGGAAGACATAGATGTTTCCGCTCGGACATACGCAAGGATATGCGCCGAAACCAAGTGGAATGGCGTTTGTGTTGGTGTAGTTTACGCCACCGCTGATATTGTCGACAGCCTGCAAGTAGCCGCTGCCCGTGCTTCCGTCGGGGTTGGTAACTGTTGTTGAGAACAGAATCTTGCCAGATGCCATTGACTTGTCGTCATCCTTCTCGTTGTTGCAGGCAGCAAAAGATGCTGCCAATGCTGCAATAAAAAATAAATGCTTAATTTTCATCTCTATAATAAATTATGAATTATCAATCAATTATGAATTCTGAATTCTGAATTTTGAATTGTCAATTGTCAACTGTCTCTAAGTTTGCAGATGATTGCGGCGCAGCCGCACAAGAAAGCAAATTGGTCG
>JBGUGY010000474.1:0-10114 GCA_045111775.1 Bacteroidaceae bacterium
CATCACATTTCCACATATCCAGTTCACATGGTATTCCGTCTTCATCAACTAAAAGATACAAAACTACTGGAACATTGTCTGTATCACAAAATTGGCAATCAGAAACTAAAAATTCCTTCTTGTGGTCTACAAATTCAGATTGAAACAACAGATAGACAGGTCCTATTCTCATATCTGTAATAGGCTTAACCATGAGTTTACTTTCCCATGATGCTCCCATTTTACATTTAGCCTTTTCTGCAAGATATCTGATGATTCTAATTTCATCAGATGTTGGTTTTCTGATTGATTCCATAAACTTCTATTTGATTCCGACTCCATTTTGAGGGGCATGACCAACTTTATTGTAGTAACAAAAGATATGATGGTTCGATATCTACTCGAGCATATTCTTTATTTCTACTATCCTTTAGAATATAAATGATATGGATATTTTCATCCATCAGTTCTTGCTTGTTCAAGACTAAGACTTTCTCTCCACGCAAACTATACACACATACACCCTTCAAAATTTCGAGATACTCCGAAGTTATTTCTTTTGGATCCATCTCGCTGTCTATCTGAGCAACATAATATATTTTTCCGTCTTTAACGTAAGCCTCTGTAATACAAGAGCCTTCTTCTATCTGAACTGGCAGTTTTTTCTTCGCCAATTCTTCTTTGACAAAGAAAAGTGCTGAATATTCACCGTTTTTCTTTTTAGTGTATATTTCTTTAAGTTTATCTGGAGATACGCAAACCTCCATCAGCTTCTTATTTGTTTCTGAAGAATAAATCAGATATTTAAGTCCCATACCATCATCTACAAATATGCCGATAGCATCATTAGAAGCAGTAGAAAGCAGTTTTGCTTTTATAATGTCGGGATTCTGAATTTCTTCCCATTGCTTAAAATCTGCCCACATCTTTTCGGACATTTTGTACGACATTTCTACGGTATCTACATTCACATTTATATCAAAAACAACAAAATCCTTACCTGCAACTTCTTTTGGAAGCTGCTTCTTAAGTTCTCCGACTCCCCAAGCAAAAGCCTTACGTTTGTACATTCTGCACGAACTTAACGACAGAAGAATCGCCAGTACTGCAAACATAAACTTAAATACATTCTTCATATAATAAATCTTTCCTTTTAGTTGTCACTATCTTTTTGTTTTGCACTCGTTTTCTGAAACCTTAATGCAGTTTGTCTGTTTTTCACACACGAATTAAAACTTTGCAAAGTTAATCATTTTTTCTGAGAACATAACCGAAAATACGCTCTTGATTTCATACCGCCAAAAACACATTTCATACAAGCAAGCCAACATTTCGTACATAGTCAAAAAATCTACATCTGATTCTCGTTTCGGCATGGTTATCTTTGCATCAAAAACAAAAAAAACTGCTTATGAAACGAAAAATCCTACTCTTCGTAATCGGCTTAACGCTTATGCTTGCTGCCGCGATATGCGTATGCAACATCGTTGTAAACTCCAATGCCTGCGGAAGAACGTTCGACAACATCGACGACATTCCGCCGCAGAACACAGCCCTTCTGCTGGGCACAAATCCTGTAAGCCGATATGACCACAGTCCGAACTTCTTCTACAAGGCAAGAATCGAGGCTACCGCCAGTCTGTTTCGCAAAGGCAAGTTTAAAAGGCTGATTATCAGCG
The DNA here is from genome assembly GCA_045111775.1 of Bacteroidaceae bacterium. GTDB lineage: Bacteria > Bacteroidota > Bacteroidia > Bacteroidales > Bacteroidaceae > Ga6A1. The sequence continues at coordinate 1,659 of JBGUGY010000474.1, forward strand.
GCGACAAGCATCAGGGCTACGACGAGCCTGCGGCGATGACGAACGACCTTGTAAAACTCGGCATCCCGAAGGAGGTTATTGCCACCGACGGCAGCGGACACCGCACTCTCCTATCATTGAAAAATATCCGACAAGATTTCGATATAGATTCTGTTATCATAATCTCGCAGAAATGGCACAACGAGCGTTCTATCTATCTTGCCGACAAGATGGGAATACACGCCATTGGCTATAATGCAGAAGATGCTCGCAACACACGAACCATTCTTACTCACATTCGCGAGAAGCTGGCGAGGGTGAAGATTTTTATCGACATCTATATTACGAATAGAAAAGATTTCAACCTATGATTAAAAAGATATTTCGGGGGTTCTTCATTCTGCTTCTGACGGCAGCATTGGCAACGGGCGGATTTGTGTGGTGGATTTACCACAGCCCCGACACCGTTCCATTACCCCAGAGCACAAAAGCCAGAATCTTCTGGCACAACAACGTTAATCCGTGGAACTTGCGGCAGGTACAGAACTACTGCAAGACGTTTGGCTACAACGATACCTACTACATCATCTGCGACTTCGGGATACCTTCGGGAAAGAAGCGGTTCTACCTTTACAACCTAAACAGCCGACGGCGCATAATGAGCAGCTATTGCATGCACGGCAACGGAGGCGGCTCTACCGACGAGAAAGCGGCTTTCAGCAACAAGCCGGGCAGCAACTGCTCGAGCATCGGACTGTACGCCCTGAAAGGCATAGGCTCGCACAGCATGAAGAGTTGCATCAGAGTAACGGGGCTCGACCGCACCAACAGCATGGCTCGCGCAAGAGGTCTGCTCATTCACTCATCGCGCAAGACAACGTGCTTTGATGGAGGGCAGAAATACATTCCGCTGGGCGACGAAAGTCACGGTTGCTTCACCATTTCAGCCGGCAGTCTTGCGCAACTGATGGCAATCTACTCTCTGCACGGAAAAAAGAAACGGATTCTGATGTGGGCATGTACATAATCGCACACAAAAAACATAGATTTCTGACATAGAAAAAATTGGAATACAACTTTTTTGCCTATTTTTGCACAATAACCGAGACAAGATTTTGAAACAACTGTTGACCATACAGAATGGCGGCACGGAGCTTATCCGCCTTGCGTTCGACGAGATTCTATACATAAGGTCGGACGGCAATTACTGTGTGATGACGCTTTCTGACGGCGAGGAGATTCAGCTTTGGATGAATCTGAAGGCGATAACCGACCTCATAGACCAGCAGATGCGTCAGCAACAAGTTGTGTTTGTGCGAGTTGGCAAGCAATATGTGCTGAATCTTCATTACATAAGCCGAATAGACACAAAGAAGAATCAACTGACGCTGTGGCGCAAAGATTTGACACGGAAAACGGTTCTGGGCGAGATATCGCACAAGGCTCTCTCGCTTCTCGAAGACGGAATTAAACAGATGGCAAGATGAACTACAACGACGACGAAATACAGTTTTTGGGCGGAGAGGACATCAGCAACAATCCTACATCAGTCCCACGGAAGCCGGCATCGCGCAGATGGTGGACTGCCGTTGCTGCGCTCGCAATAGTGATGCTTGCCACAACGACCTTCTATTTCTGGCGCCAGGCTCACCGCTTTGCCGTATCATTCGAGTATCCGCTGAGCCGCTCATCGGCACAGATAATAAGCGATTTGGAGGCGATGACGGGCGATTCGGTTCACGGCATCACGATGAAGGAAGATTCGCTCTACGGCGTTGGTATGCGGCTGTTTGAACTTCGCGGCGTTGTGCCGTCTTTCTCGCACACCGCGCCGTGCGACAGCGACTCGACAGTATGCCTTGTCACGCACGCATGGGACTATTATTGGGACGATAACAAGCAATACCGATACATAGGCGACTTTATAGACAACGGCAACGAACTTGCAAGCGGCTCGCGCAAGGCTGGCTTTGTTGCTGTGGTAGGCGACAGATGGCAGATTGGCATCAGTACCGAGGACTCGATAAAGGAATATGTAAAGGCACATGGCGGCTCAATGTTCAGGCAGTTTGCGCTTGTCTCTGCCGGACAGATATGCGAGAAGCAGTTCGCACTAAAAGGTAAGGTCACGCGCTGCGCCCTTGCCCGCAAATCGGGTTCGAGGGACATCTGGTATGTCGAGACCATAAACAAGGAATCGCTCTACGACTTTGCCCAAGCCCTTGCCGACTATGGCTTTTCCGATGCCGTCTACCTTACTGGCGGCAACTCAGGAAACACGTTCTACCGCACGCCCGACGGTCAGCCTCACAGCAAACTCGACTGGCAAGACGAGGCCATAAACCTTATTGTTTTCAGAAGATAGTTTTAATAATTGCAATTAACAAGTGACAATTGACAATGTTTTATATCGGGGATGCTGAATTTTAATTTTCTGCGGTGGGCATTCTTGCGTCATTGCAATAGCAAGCGAACATTGGTCGGGCGATAAATTCAGCAGAAAAGGCATTTCACTATCACCAGATTTGTAAATATTATACAAAACACATCCTTCCATCACAAGTTCTCAACAATATCTCCATTCGAATCAGTCCGCTTCACCAGTCCTAAGCTTTTATAGTATTTTAACATTTTATTGGCAGGATGACCATATTGATTATTTCTCCCTACTGAAATTTCGATTTTATCACAAGGGATAGAATAGTTGGGGGATTTTTTGGGGGCTGCATCACCTCCATGATGTGGTGCTATCAATATATGCTTCAATAGTTCATTATTTTCTTGGTCATATACATATTTTGCCTGTTCCAGGCTGCAATCAGCAGTAAAATTCACACTATATGATTTTCCTTTTACAAACATAACCAGTCCACACTCATTGATATTGCTACGTTTATCTCCTTGGTACAAAGCAACAGGACCTTCTCGTTTCCACAAGTGCATTTTTTTTATTCCTTTGGAAGCCTTAGGCAATGGTAAACAAAAAACATTTCTTTTACCTAATGCTTGCTTTATACTATTTAAAATATCTTTACTAGTTTTTGACATCATTTTATCAGGACAAACAACTTTGCTAAAATAATTTTTAATACCACAGCCACTCATTCCCTTAAGACAATGAATATGATCCATATCCCAATGAGAAATAACAAGAACAGGTTTTGACTTTGCCAAATCCTGATTCCTACTATTTAATATTAAGTCAATTTCAGTTTTCTTTGCGTGCAACTCGGCTCCAGCATCGTAAAGAACAACAATTTCATTATCACATTGAAGTTCATTCCAATTTGCCTGTCCAACATTTTTTACATATAGTCGCAAATTACGCGAATTTATGAGTTCTTCATTTTCTTTAAAAAGTTCCACACCAGCAAAAGACAAAGGGACATTAACCATACTCATCACGCTAGCATTCAACGGTTTATGACTTTGCAACATTGCTTTACTGTTATTTTCAGGCATACACATATTCTCAAGGTTATACACTGCACCTATAATATAAGAGTCTTCGACGTATTCTATCGGAAATTCTTTAAGCAATTCAAGATTTAATTTATAATAACATCCTTTTATAAGTCTCTTTGACGCTTTTAAAGATCGAAGTTCTAAAATTGATGCATTCAAAGATTTATTACCAGTAACATCGGCAAACAGCTCCATATCCTTACTTTGACGAAAATCAACATATGCACTATATATTCCCGATGCATACTTTTCATATGTCTCTAAATACACTATACACTCTTGTTTTTTTTGCTCACTCATAAACTTACAAACATAATTAAATTAATGTCGGCATTATTTGCCTCACATGTTTACAATTAATATAATGATTAACCACTATCATTTACACAGCTATTATATTCTGCGCTCAAACGTAGATTTGCTCGAGATTGCAGCGACAATCTACCGGCAAAACAGCCAGCCGCCGAAATATTTTACAGCTTAACATGTAGCAGAATTTGTTCAAGTATTCAAATACCAGAATTACAATTTAGACAACTCATCAGGACCGATATCCACACGAGTAATTTCCTTACCTTCGCTATCGTTATAAACAAATATCATGTGTATTCCCTCTTCTATCAACTTCTTTTTCCGCAATATAATAGTCTGTTCGCCACGCAGTGCTTCGATACATCCAGTTTTCACAATGTCGATATCTTCCTTTGTACAATCCGAAGCTCTTGTACCGTCGTCTATCTTATAAACATAATATACATTCTTATTCTTCAGATAGACGTCTGTCATCCAAACGCCATCGCCTATTGGGGCTGGCAGATTCGATTTTACCCGTATTATTTCTTGCTGGATAGTTTCGAGCATGGATGATTCTTTTATCTCTCCCTTCTTCATTTTTTCGTGTATTTCCTTTAGTCTGCTTGGAGAGATTTCGATTTCAAACAGTTTCTTATTTGTCTCATCAGAATAATATGTGTATTTTATGCCCATATCACAGCCAATGTAATTGCTGAGGGTGAAATCGTCGATAGTAGAAAGCACATTTGCAACATTCCTGTCGGAGTTGGCTGTCTCGTTGGTAGTTTTGCAGATTTGCCACACTTCTTCCGACATTTTTACAACATATTCAACCATATCGCCCTTGATATTGACATCTACAACTTCGAGGGCAGCACCAATCTTTTGAGGCAAATGGCTCTTTGTGGCAGCCACCTGCTTGACAATAATCTCTCTCTTAACCTTAGAGCAAGAACTTAGCGACAAGAAAATCGCAAGTATTGCAAACGATAGAGTAAGTATTTTCTTCATAATTATATGATTAAAACGTCTTTATTCAAAACAGGTGTAGAGATTTGTGCAATCTCCTTATCAAGGCTTTTTTGGACGGAAACTGCTTGACAGAGCCATAGACTATAACAGCATCATAACCGTCTGCTTTAGTTTTTTCCTTCTCATTGAAAATGTAGATTCGAGGAGTAAAATACGATGTTGGTTCATATTCATCATTTTCATCTATAGCACGACATATAGGTAGAAATTCACCTTTACTTTTCCGTGCACCAGCCCCCGAACCTGTATAAAATGCCACCTTCTTAGATGTAAAATCATACGTTATTCCATGCTTTAAAGCAAGTTTGTTTAACCAAACTGCTTCTTTGAAATCAATAGAATCGCACATTGTATTTCTTTTCGGTTGTGAAAAAGTATAAATACATGGCATCAAAAGCAACAATATAAAAGCAAATCGTCTCATAATTCATTATCATTTATAATTACAAATCATCCATGGGCGAATTCCATTACTCCTTAAAATGTTTTGCAAAACCAGATATTATCCGCCTCTTTACTTGAACAGCCTCTGTATATCTGCAAACTTCGGCGTTTAATGTCAGCTTTTCATGGACGGATTTTAATCCGTACAAAAATACATATTTTTGCCAAAGATATTCAATCTGTCGCAGAAAAAATTATTAGTCACAAAATCAGCGACACTTTCTATAAGTGACTATTGCTGAGATACCGTATTCATTCGAAAAAGCTATTATCTACAACAGACATCTTCGAAAAATCGTCATAATCAACCAGATATAAGACGCCATCATGTAAACAAAACAAATTTTCTTCAAACTTGAAATATTTACAACCAGTAGTTATTGCAAAAATGTTTTTCGAAGACAACAAATCGTTTCGTCCTCTTATTTCGTAATAGTCCGTGTGTAGACCTACATCGTGTATTGTTGATGAACAAGCTATACAATACTTCTTTTTTATAGGGTCATACTTACAAGTTCCCAAGAACGCCCCATTGTAAAAAAGTGTCACCGAGAAAAAGGGACATTTTTCTTTTTTCAACAATTTGACGCTGCTTTTACTTTCTTTCATCTGATAATCAGACAGAAAGTACATAGGTACGACGGCAACATCGGCATTAGAAATAATAATCCGAATAGAATCCTCTCCGACAAGAGAATTACTGTTCTCCCATTTTTTCTTTATCTTATCTATCTGCTTTTTTATTATTACAGAATCTCGCCCAGTCCATCCATAAGAAGTCCCGTCAAAAACAACCCGAACTTGGGCGGAAGCCGTAATATTCACAACTAAACAAATCAAAAATAATATGATATTCTTCATACTACTATTATATTTTAAGAAAGGTTACAAAAGGATTTATTTTGATGTATGCCAATACTAATAAAGAAAAATGTCCATTAAATCTTCAATAATCTCGCCGTCTTTCGTTACATTATCATCTTTATCAAAGCCACAACGCATCAAATCATCTTCAATGTCATGAAATAAATTTAATTCATCGTCATCGCTTGCGAATTGTAACTTAACAATATCACCTTGAATATTCCAACTTGCATTATATCTTTCAAGGACATATCTTTCTTTCATAAATGAGAAATATTCCTTCGAAAGGAAAAAGACGAGTTCCTCATTATCTTTTACCAAATAGATACACCGTAAATCCTTGTGATCAATATATAGTAGTACCCCACCATCGGTTTCCTTCGTTTCTATATGACCACGAAAAAAAGGCTTTCTTTTTAAAGCATTACACTCGTTTAATGATAAAAATAATTCACTTTTCATTCAACAGTTTTCTTAAAAGTCGATTAGAACTTAGTTTACTCATCGGGGGCAAATATACATTTTATATCGAAAAGAACCAACTTTCGCACTTATTTTCAGTCATTTTTCACACAAGCATCTATCGTCATAACAAAAAAGTTGTGCACACCACGGCACTTTCGCACAAGTGCCAGCGGTATGCACAACACGCATTTTTATTCAGGTACAATATCCGTCACGGATATTTTCACTATTATTTGAGAATAACCTTCTTTCCGTCCTTTATAAAGATGCCCTTAGTTGGGTTCTTAACCTTGCGGCCGCTCAAATCGTAGTAAGCCTCGTCGGCTGTCTCAGCCTTAACTGCCGAGATAGCAGTTGTCTCATCGTCAGCACCAGCAACAGAGCGAGTTGCGTTGTGGGTAATCTTGATGTGACCGATTACAGTCTCCAACCAGTAGCCAGCGTTGCCGTTAGCCTCTACAGGAGTCCAGCGCAGACGGTAGCTGCCAGTCTTGCTTACGTTGAATGATACGCCGCCCTGAGTTGCGTTTGCAGTCGATGCGTTAAGGTTCTTGTTAAGGTTGAGAGAGCAGTTTGTAATCTTGCTTGCAACAACCTTTCCGTTCTCGTCGATAACCTCGAACTTAACCGATGGAGTGCCAGTCCAAGCAGCGCAATCGTAAGTGATTGTGTACTTGCCCGGAACGAAGTTCAAGCCGTAGCCCCAGCGTGAACCGAACTCAGCATAGTTCTCGTCGTTAGATGTTGATGATGTGCGGATATACAAACCATAGCTGAACTTGCCGCCGTTAGGGAAGTTGAAGATACGAGGACCAGAGCCTGCATCGCCAGTCTCAACCAGCTTGCCACCGTCCATAATCTTCCAACCCGGATTAACGTAGTTAGCCTTGTTGAATGCCAATGGGTTCTCCATGTAGCGGAAGTTTACGTTACCAACAACAGCCTCTACCCATGTACCGGCAGAACCGTTAGCATCGGCGCAAGGAGTGAAGCGAACTGTGTAGTTGCCCTTCTCCAATACATAGAAGCTGAGGTAGCCCTGAGTAGAACCGCTTGTTGAAGCTGATGTGTTCTTGTTAACGCTCTTCTCGCACTTAACGATAGTAGATGCGATAACCTCGCCGTTTGGAGTGCGAACCTCTGCCTTAACGTATGGCGAACCGCTCCATGCAACAGTGTTGAATGTGAGGCAGTAGTTGCCGTAGTTGTTAAGGGCAAGACGATGACCGTCTGTGCTTCCGTACTCGATAAAACCTGGCTTTGAAGCGTCAGACTGACGAACATAGAAACCGTACTCGAAGTCGCCTGAAGCGAACTTAACAACGCGTGGACCAGATGATGCGCTGCCAGATGCAGGATACTCGCCAGCGTCGTTGCAAGCCCATCCTGCTGGACGGTCGTTGGCTGTCTTCCAAGCAGGAATCAAAGAAGATGACAAGTCAACTGGCTGAGCTGGCTGCTCTGGCTGAGTTGTTGTGCCACCATTGTTTGAACCGCCGTTGTTGTTTGAGCCACCGTTATTTGAGCTGCCAGACTTGTGTGCATAGTCCTTCTGAGCCCAGAGAGAATACCAGTACCAGCAAGCACCGGCACAAGCCTCCCAGATGCCACCGAATGCAGCCTTAGCCTTGCCAGACTTGAGATACTCTGCAACATCCATGTATGTATCTGTACCAGAAAGAGTCATTGAGATGTTGTCGTAGTAGTCGAGCACTGCCTTGTAAGCATAGCCGAACTTAGTTGTGCTACCAGTACCCCAAGTACCATAGTTACCAACAACCCAGTTGCCGTGCTCGTTGTAGTGACCGTTGCTACCGTTCTGAGGACTCCAGTCAATCTCAGTGATGACGATAGGCTTGCTTGTCACAACAGGAACCTGCTGCTTGAAGGCGTTGATAGATGTGTTGTGGTTG
>JBGUGY010000475.1:0-5437 GCA_045111775.1 Bacteroidaceae bacterium
TTTCTGAACTTGACAGATAATTGAAAACAAGTTGCAATGCCTGAAGCATTTAGAAGGTGAAAAAACTTAAAACTTTTGAAAACAAGAATCTTTATTCTTAACATTGTTATGCTGTTTTTTGCAGCAGTCTGTTCTTCTTGTTCGAGCGATGAAAATGAGGATGTTGATTTGGAAGAAAAAGCATGTATAGTTAACTACAATATTTACTGCGACGACCCGGAACAGGATATCTTTATAGAGGGTTGCACCGAAGATGGATTCGCGCGCAAGGCACACGGCAGTTGGAAGCGAGTTGAGTGCGTAAGCGAGCCTGAACGCGAGATAGAGGTATATCACGCTACCAAGAATACTGGCAAGAAATTGCCTGACATAACTATCGAAGTGCACGTAAACGACAAGCTGGCTTACTACAACACGGTTAACCAGCACTTCAAGACAACACTCAATCTGCGAAAGATAAAGCAGGCTCTGTCTACCGTAAAGTAACGATTTTTTTGCATCTACATTTATAAGCAATTCTTCAGAAATCCTTATCGCCCAAAAAAGCGGTGAGGATTTTTTGTTTGCGAAAACATTCGGTTTTCAGCCACAATTTTATACATTTGCCATCAGAAACAAACATGCACTAAAAAATATGAACATCAAACTACAACTGCTGTTGCTTGCCCTGATGCCATTTGCACCGCTCAAAGCGCAGTTTGCCTCGGCGCCTGCATTTCCGGGAGCCGAAGGATACGGACGATACACCACCGGCGGACGCGGCGGAAAGGTTTATCACGTTACCACTCTCGAGGACTATTGCACCGACCCTCGGTTCAGCAAGGAACACAAGACCGAAGAGCCGATAAAAGGCTCGCTGCGCTATGCCCTGCGCAAGAACGAGGTGCGAACCATCGTCTTCGACGTAGACGGAACTATCGAGCTGAAATGCCCGCTGCGCATAACAAAGCCTAACGTCAGCGTGCTGGGGCAGACGGCTCCGGGCGATGGCATCTGCCTGAAGAACTACACCCTTCATATTGATGCGGGCAACGTTATTGTGCGCTTCATAAGATGCCGAATGGGCGACGAAGGCATGGTTTACTTCAACAAGAAGGGAGAACCGGCGGTTGAGCATTTCGAGAACGATGCCATGAACGCCTGCTGCATGTGGGGAAGCAACAATAACATCATCATAGACCATTGCTCAATGTCGTGGAGCACCGACGAGTGCGGCTCGTTCTACGGAAATCGCTTCTTTACGCTGCAATGGTGCATCTTGTCCGAGTCTCTGCGCAATTCGAGCCACAAGAAAGGTCGCCATGGCTTCGGAGGCATCTGGGGCGGCGACTGTGCATCGTTCCACCATAATCTTATAGCGCATCACGACTCGCGCAATCCTCGGTTCGACCACGGCTTTGTATCTACTCTTGCCGGTCCGGTAGACTGCGTCAACAACGTTGTTTACAACTGGGGAGGCATGAGCGCGTATGGCGGAGAGAACCGCAAGGGCTTCGGCATCAAGACGTTCAATATGATTAACAACTATTACAAGCCCGGCACGTTCACGCGCGATTCAACCCGTCATTCGGGTATTATGCTCAGTCCTACAACCCAATGCAGCAACTGCAACCACCAAGATGCCAACGACATCGTTCCGGGACGCTTCTATCTTAGCGGAAACATGATTGACGGCGCGGTGGCAAAGGTCGATGGCAATCTTGTACGCCCCGACAAAAACTGCACGTTCGGCGAGTTTGCATCGAAGTATCTGATAAAGAAACGCCTCGTTTCCGATACGCTCGACTTCCGTAAATTCAACTTCATAACCATTCATTCTGCTTCTGTGACTCTCGACCGTGTGGCGGCTACGGTTGGCGCATCGAAGAGCCGCGATGCCGTTGATGCTCGCGTGTGCGGCGATGTGCTAAACGGAACAGTCTCGGGCTACGGACATAAATATCACACTCCGGGACTCATCGACTCGCAGAACGATGTAGGCGGATGGCCTGTGCTGAAGCATGGCGCATCGCAGCCTGATACGGACGGCGACGGCATTCCCGACGAGTGGGAGCAGCGGAACGGCTTGAAGGTGGGCGAGGACAACTCAAAGACCTACACGCTCGACAAAAAGCGTTTCTATACCGATTTGGAGGTGTATGCCAACAGTCTTGTAGAGCACATAGTAAAGTCTGAGCGCGCCGGCACAAAGACAACTTTCAAGGAGTATTTTCCTGAGAGCAAATAGAAAAAGCCTTCGTTAAGAAGGCTTTTTTGTTGGTGAGGAAGTATTTTGTAGATTTTTGTTTGCCTTTATTTGCAAAAATATTTAATTTTGCGCATTGCGTCTTGGCTTAAAAACAGACGCATAATGTTACTAATTAAAAATTGTTTTAAGAAACAGAAATAAATTTATAACTAACATATTATTAATCATAGCGTTTGCTATTTATTCGGTATTGCTTCGAAACCTAGGAAATTTTGAAATGCAACAATTGCGAATAAGTCTGCGAACGTCTGCGCATAGCGTGGACGTAGACTTATCAATTGTTGCGGGCAATTCCTAGGGCCTCGAAGCGTGGATAAGATTGTCGTCCGCGCTTATTTTGTGCCCTTTTGTGAGTTGTCCGCAAGCCTGAAGATAAGCATTCGCAGAGAAAACGTCAGATAATTATATGAAGAATATAAAACACTTTGTGTATGTGTTCGATTTGGATAATACTCTGATAAAAACCAATAAGGCTAATAATATTTCTTACAGAGAGGCTGTGAAGACTGTCGTTGGAATAGATTTGGAGATGTCAAGAAACAGTCGATTTACAAGAAGAAAGTTGGCTGATGTATTGCCAAATCTCAAAACAGAAGAAGCGAGGCAGATAGTTGCTTTGAAGGAACAATTGTTTCAAAAATATCTTTCAATAACGATTTTGAATAAGAATTTATTTCAAATCCTTACATTGTTAAGTCGAAGCGAAGAGGTGATGTTGCTTACTGATAGTCGGGAAAATCGAGCAAAACAATTATTGAATTATTATAATTTAGAGTTGTTGTTTTTGAAGAGATATTATCACGAGAACCTTTCGGGGCTAAATAAATATCAGTTTCTAGAGAATACATTGGGTATTGACAAGACACAAGTCGTTTTGTTCGAAAATGACTTTGTTGAGAAAAACAGAGCTGCAAAGAATGGTATCTTGTCAAATCAGATAATCAAAGTTAAATTTTAAGTATAAGGCTATGTTTAATTTTACTATTTTTGCCAGAGATAGTTGGTGTGACGTTCAAGGAGGCGGAAGACACCGATGTCTGTCGAGAGATGTATTTGCGTGTTATCATTCTGATTATCATGCAGGTGGCTATAGATCGTCAGGTACTATAGAGAATATTATATGTACATTAAAAAATGATGTAACACCATATCCAGATAGTGTGTTAGATGATGCGGTAAAGCGTTTGCATGATATTTTAGAAGAAGATTTGAAAGAATTTTCGAAGATGGCAAAAGAAAAGGGCTATTCATCAATTACAGTTTGTGTTATTCCTCGTGCTAAGGCTGAGAAGAGCTATAACGATAATCAAAAACTGTTTAGAAAAACGGTTCAAGATGTCGTGAAAGAGGTAGCCTCATCAGATTCGTTTTATGTTGATGGTACATACAATATAATAAGGCATACAGACACAGCAACAACACATCTTTCAAGGCATGCTTTTCAAATAAATGGAACTTTACCATATTGTGGTATAACAAAAGATACATGCGAAATAACGAATGTTCAGGGAAAAGTCATACTTTTAATAGACGATTTGTACACAAAAACTGTTTGTATAGATGAGGATGCCCTTCAAGCCCTTTTTGACAATGGTGCAAGGCAAGTGTTTTTTTATTCAATAGGTCGAACCGTTCATAAGGAAATATAATTATGAAGAAAACAGATAATGCTGTAAATATTTTGACAGCAATGACATATAATAAAGTCGGTAAAGCATGGGTTGTTAAGAATCTAAGTAAACCGATTCCGTTGGAAAGAATAATTGAGTTGATAAAGTTGGCGGATAAAGAGAATGAAAACTGTTCTATTGATGATTTCTTGTATAGGAAAGAATGTATAAGGCATGACTTGAATGCTTTGTATAAAGAAATCGGCGGATTTGAAGTTACTGCAATAGGAGACGATGATTTTCCTCAGTATCGTGGAAACGTGAAAAATTCGGAAAAGCCGGTCGTTTTGTTTTATAAGGGTGATTTAAGCCTTTTAGATAAGGGTAATAGTAATGTTGCAGTAATAGGACTTTTAAATCCTAATGGGAAAATCGAAGAAAACGAGCGGAAGGTTGTGGCAGAACTCGTGAATAGAAATATTACAATAGTTAGTGGCTTGGCTAACGGTTGTGATTATATCGCGCATCATGAAACCTTAATGAATGGAGGAAAAACTGTAGCGATTTTGCCATCTCCATTAAATAATATTTTACCAACAAGTAATTCTCCACTAGCTAGAGATATTTGGGAAAATGGTGGATTGGTAATAACTGAATATTATAAGGGTATAAATAGTCCCAAAATGTTGAGTGGAAGGTACATAGAAAGGGATAGATTGCAGGCTCTTTTTAGTGATTGTGTGGTTCTTTCTGCTAGTTATGACGAAAATAAGTTGGGAAACGATTCTGGTTCTCGCCATGCAATGGGGAAAGCAAAGGAGTATGGCTTGGCAAGGGCTGTAATCTATAGTGAATTAATGGATATGGATAATCCGATGTTTGATTTGACTAGACGTGTGATTAGTGAAGATAAGAGCGTTATTATTGTAAATAATGAGAATATCTCAGATGCTGTTGATAGAATAGTAAAGAAAACGAATAAAGTATCTGAGCAAACTCTGTTTTAGCAAAAAAGAATGTGTGGAAATAAGCACATCCTCTTTATGTAAAAGTCAGTATCGGCTCAAAAATAGCTAAAAAAGCGCGAATATCGGCTCAGGTTGAGCCGATAAATGCTGAAAAAAGGCGAATTTTGAGCCGATTCTACATATAACTGTCCCTTTCAGTCAAAAAAAATCCCTCGCAGAAAGCATCTGCAAGGGACTTTTTATACTGAAATAATTAACCCTAATGTCCTTCAGCCCGAAGGCAAAAACTCCGCACGAGCCGTTTGGCAAGTACTTCTCGGTAAGAGCGTGTTTCTTGTTGCTTTCAGTCCACAGTAGTTAACCCAGTTAACCTTCGGATTCTTCTCGAACCATTCAGCCACTTTCTGTGCGTTCTCGCAGTGGCGAGGCATACGCAGGTGAAGAGTCTCAAGATCGAGATTCAGCAAGAATGTTAGGCGCGTCTTGCAATTGTAATAAAGAAGCACCAACATAATTGCATCAATATACGTATCTCGAACCTTCCCTCTTGCTATCCCCTTACTATCCTCTTGCTATCCCCTTGCTTGCCCGTACCTTTAAAGTCGCTTTTT
>JBGUGY010000476.1:0-8019 GCA_045111775.1 Bacteroidaceae bacterium
CAGATGCTTTCGGAAACCGCATTCTCTTTGGCTGCGCCAGAAAACCACAGACGGTTTTCGCCTACGTCAGCACCGGAATCGTCGCCACGGAAACATATTTGCAGAAGCAATGCGGCGGAAACATCTTTCTCTACCGCCAGCCGTCGCGACTGACTGGAATAAACGAGGCGATGAAGGCTGCGGCAGCGACAGAGCCAGAAATGAAACCATTGGAGAAGGCTGAAGAACTGTGCCACCGCGTGTACCAGATGATGAAATATCTGCCAGAAACCACCACGGTCGATACGCCGGCGAGCGACGTCTTCATCCGGCAGTGCGGTGTGTGTCAGGACTATGCCCATCTGATGATTGCCTTCTGCCGCGCCAACGACATTCCGGCGCGCTACGTGAACGGATTCCTCGAAGGCACAGGGCAGACGCACGCTTGGGTCGAGGTGTTCGACGGCTACGTCTGGCAGGGCTTCGACCCCACGCACGACTGCGAGTTGATACAACAAGGCTACGTCAAACTGGCACACGGACGCGACTCGGCAGACTGCCCCGTGAGCCGTGGAATGTTCTGCGGACAGGCGGTGCAACAGACACAAATCAACGTAACACTACAAGAACTATGATTAAGACTATCGTATCGACAGAGCTGCCCATCGACGAGCAGTTCTGCATCCGCAAAAACGTGATACACAACGGCAAGGACGGACTGCGGTTCTGCGTTGTCACAGGCACTCACGGCGACGAGCTGGAGGGTCAGATGGTGTGCTACGAGCTGGCGCGCATCGTGGGCGGACATCTGAATTTGCTCAACGGAACGCTCGAAATCTTCCCTGCCCTCAATCCACTGGGCATCGACACCATACAGCGTGGCATCCCTAACTTCGACCTCGACATGAACCGCATCTTTCCCGGCGACCCGCACGGCACAATGGCAGAACAGACGGCGCACGCCATCATCGAGGACATCAAGGGGGCCGACATGGTCATCGACATACACTCAAGCAACCTATTCCTGCGCGAAACTCCGCAGGTACGCATCAACGTGCAGGATGCCGAATGGCTTGTGCCCTTTGCCGAGCATCTGGGCATGGACTTTGTGTGGGTTCACGAAGCCGCGACGGTGCTCGAAGCCACGCTGGCGCACTCGCTCAACAGCACCGGAACGCCGTGTCTGGTGGTCGAGATGGGCGTAGGCCAGCGCATCAACCACAAGATGTGCCGACGGCTGGTCGGTGGCATTCTGAACCTGATGCGGCACATGGGCATGTGGCGAGGCGATGTTCTGGACGATGTGCCAAGCCCCATCGTCTGCAAGGGCGACCGCGTGACATTCCTGAATGCCGAGACATCGGGCGTATTCCTCACGGAGATGACATGCGGCACCAACGTGACCGAAGGACAGACCATCGGACAAATCGTCGACCCACTGCGCGGCAAGGTGCTCAGCACGGTGAAATCGCCGGTCGACGGCTATCTGTTCACCATCCGCGCCTACCCCATCGTCTACGAAGGCTCGCTGATGGCACGAATCTATAATTCTGAAGAAGTATGAGAGAAGAAACGATATTTGAGATGACATCGTCGTACCGCGATAACTTCCGCATCCGTGGATACCGCTTTGGCGAAGGGGCAAAAACGATTGCCATTGTCGGAGCGATGAGGGGCGACGAGGTGCAGCAGCAATACATCTGTGCCCAACTTGTAAACCGTCTGACAGCCATCGAGCGGCAGGGCGGCATAGTGAAAGGGAAAAGCGTCTTGGTAATTCCGTCTTGCAACCCTTTTTCGATGAACGTGAGCCGACGCTTCTGGGCGATGGACAACACCGACATAAACCGGATGTTTCCGGGTTACGAAAATGGCGAGACGACGCAACGCATAGCCGCCGCCGTCTTCGATGCGCTTAAAGGATTTGAGTATGGCATACAACTGGCAAGTTACTATGTGCCGGGCGATTTCGTTCCACACGTCAGGATGCTGAAAACCGGCTACGAAGACGTGGAGACGGCGCGTCTGTTCGGACTGCGCTATGTAACGACCTACAAGCCACGCCCGTTCGACACGACGCTGCTCAACTACAACTGGCAGCTGTGGAACACCAAAGCCTTCTCGGTCTATGCCGGAAAAACGAGCCAAGTTGACCAGACCGCCGGCAACGAGAACGTGGATGCCATCCTGCGTATGATGAGCCGCGCCCGAATCCTCGCCACCCACTTTGGCGGCGCAGCCTTCGAGTCGGAAGCCATCGACGAGTCGACGCTTCTACACATCAAGGCGCAGCACGCCGGAATACTGCTTCGGCAAGTAAGTGCAGGAAGTCGCGTGCATCGTGGGCAGTCGTTGGCGACCATCATCCACCCCTACAACGGCCAGATTCTGAGCGATGTGAAATCGACAGTCGAGGGCACGGTCTTCTTCGCCCACAACCGTCCCGTGGTGCTGCAAAACGCCCTGTTGTTCAAGATTCACGCAATAGATTAACGAATAAATCCTTCTGTAAATTACCGATTTTACAGAAGGATTTATCTGTTCTGAACGAGATTAATCTCTTTGTTACTCATCAATCACTTTCAGTCCGTAAGATTCTACTTGGGGACGAGAAAAAAGCGAGTCGCCGCTGGCATTTACGACAAGCGTATCGGCTTTCAGACTTATATCTTTCACGGCGTATCCTTTATAAATCAAAACGGAATCGACTTTGTTCACGAAATAGACAGACGACGGAAAATCTTGGTCAAGATTACCGATTTCATGAATCAGCACGAATTTCCCGTCCTCGACATCAATACGCTTACATTCTTCTGCATGAGGCTTGAAACTTGGAAAACAGCTACAAAACAGAAACAAGCACAACAAATACGCTATCTTCTGTGAAGAAATAAGATGGTAGAACTCCTTATTTTTGTTCTTTGTCATTAAGCTACAAATCAAAAAAATACTCTGCAAAACTACTCAAAAATACTTTTACAACAATGAATAAGCGCATTTTCTTATCGCAAACAAACAATTAAGAATTTCCAAGATTTCCTTCCGCAAAGTTTTGCTTGCCAAAAGACCGTTCATTCCGAAAAAACTTTGTACTTTTGTCGCCACTAAATTCAAGCACAGAAAATGAGTTTTAAGAGAAGCATTGACGATATTAAGACACAGCCACTTAATCACGACAGCGGAACGAAGAAGGTATTGTTCAACTATCAGGATTTCGACACGCCTTGCAGACAGATTAGCGTTGCCACGTTCAACGCAGGCGATGTGTGCGAGGAGCACGTCCACCCCACTCTCGACGAGCATTTTTATTGGGAAGAAGGCGAAGGATTCTTCACGATAAACGACGAGAAAGTGCCATTCACCAAGGGTGATTACATCTACGTTCCAGCCAACACGTCGCACTCTATCGTGTTCGAAAAGACAAGCAAATGTATGTGCATCGGCATTGCCCTCGACTGGAATAATCCACAAAAATGAGATAAACAAACAAAAAATTAAACGTAAAAAAATGAAACATTTCGACAGCGACTACATGGAAGGCTCACATCCGCTTGTGATGCAGCGCTTGCTCGAGACAAACCTTGAGCAAACCACCGGATACGGAAGCGACGACTACACGGCAAAGGCAAAGCAACTAATCAGAGAGGCTTGCGGAAGCGATGAACTCGACGTTCATTTATTGGTGGGCGGAACGCAGACAAACTCGACCGTGATTGACGGTTTGCTGGCACGTCACGAGGGTGTTTTGGCTGCCACAACGGCACACATCAATGCACACGAATCGGGCGCAATAGAATCGTGCGGACACAAGGTCCTCACCCTTCCGTCGCACGACGGAAAGGTAGACGCCGACGAGGTTGAGGACTTCATAACAAACTTCTATGCCGACGAGACATACGAGCACATGGTTGGTCCGGGAATGCTATACATTAGTTTTCCAACCGAGTACGGAACAATCTATTCAAAAGAAGAGCTGACTAAACTGCACGGCATCTGCCAGAAACACGATATTCCGCTTTACATCGACGGCGCGCGCCTCGGCTACGGCTTGGCTTGCCCAGAGGCTGACATCACGCTGAAGGACATGAAAGACCTCTGCGACGTCTTCTACATCGGCGGAACAAAGGTCGGCGCGCTGTTTGGCGAGTGCGTGGTGGCTCGCAAGGGCTTGCTAAAGCACTTCTTCCCACTGATAAAGCAGCACGGCGCACTGCTCGCCAAGGGCAGACTGCTCGGCATTCAGTTTGCAACGCTGTTTACCGACAATCTCTACCACAAGATATCGGCTCACGCCATCGACATGGCAATGATTCTGAAGAAAGGCTTCGAGGCGAAAGGCTACAAGCCGTTCATCGACTCTCCTACCAACCAGCAGTTCTTCACCCTACAGAACGAGGTGATTGACAGACTGATGCAGACATCTACATTCGAGATTTGGGGCACACGAGGCAAGACACATTCAACCGTGCGCTTCGTAACAAGCTGGGCAACAAAGCAAGAGGCAGTTGAACAACTTATCGCAGAGTTGTAAAAGCATAAAAAAAGTTCCTAACCGTTTAGCGATTAGGAACTTTTCTTTTATCTCTGTTCTACTTTTATTAGTTCGAGTTCGAAGATGAGAGTTGAGTAGCCGGGAATGTCGTCGCATCGTTTCTTGCCGTAGCCAAGGTCGTACGGAAGGATTATCTCGAAGCGGTCGCCGGCACGCATCTTTGTGAGAGCAATCTGCCAACCCATTATAAGCTCGCGAACCACAAAACAGGCTGGCAACGAATGTCCGTCCTCGGTTGTGTCGATAACCTTGCCGTCAATCAACTTGCCTGTGTAGTGAACAAAAACGATGCTGTTTGTGCGCGGAAAGACCGTTCCGCCAGCCCCTTCCTTTATCTTGCGGTAGAGCATTCCGCTCTGATGCTTTGTGTAGATGCCCTCTTCCTCCTTTGTTTTCAGGAAAAGCGCGTTTGCTTCCTTATATCTTTTGTCTCTTTCGTTCATTGTTTTTCCATTTTATAGCCAAGACGCTTCAGCTCGACGGCTGCGCCTACCTTGTAAAGAACCTTGATGCTTCGGACATAGACGTGAAATGCCATCGGACTTCCAGGCTCTACCTGCTCGTGCCTGATTATGTCGAGTGCCTTCTCGGAGCAGATGCGCACAAGTTCCTCGCAACGGTCATACTCCTCGCCTTTCATCTGCAAGATATCCTCGCGGATGTGTTCGTCCATACAGTCGAATCCGCGCACGTCGCGAAACGTCTCGTACAGATTCTGACAGCCCGAATATTTCTCCCACTCGGCATCCCAGCAATGTGCCACAGCCATTCCAACGTACATTGCCCAGCCAAGCGAGACGGTAGGATATTTTTCGAACTCCTTGACGGCATCGCCCATATACGGCAGGGCAATCTGCTCCCATCGGTTGTCTATATCGGGCGATGATGCAAGAACCTTGTCGGCAACTTGCATAGCCACGCACATCTGCGCTATCTTCTGCATCAGCGCATCTTCA
The DNA here is from genome assembly GCA_045111775.1 of Bacteroidaceae bacterium. Classification (GTDB taxonomy): domain Bacteria; phylum Bacteroidota; class Bacteroidia; order Bacteroidales; family Bacteroidaceae; genus Ga6A1. Next base: position 5,488 of record JBGUGY010000476.1, read on the forward strand.
TACTTGTCAAGATATTCCTGATTGTCCATTCTTTTCTACGTATTTCTTATCTCAGCAAGCCGAGTGCCGACAGTTCTTCCTTGCGCAGGTTCTTCTCTACCTGCTTAACCAAATCCTCGAGTTCGAAAACCTGCTCTTCGAGCTGATAGAGCGAGTTTGCCATACGCTGTCTCTCGGCAACCGACGACGATGCGTAGACAAGTCTCTGCTGCTCCAGTTTCGCACTCATATCCTCAAAATGCTTCTTGCGAGCCAGCCAGTTATTTACCGACGCGTAAGCTGAAGGACTCTTGAAGTCGGACAGATAATAGTAAACGTGGTCGTCGTCTACGACAAAGGTGAATTCCTTCTTCGGAACAACGTTCTTTGCCGCCTCGCTCTGGTTGCGAACGAAGGCGAGACGCTCAAGAGCCTCATCAACGGCGTCCTTGTCGGTCCAAGTATCTTTCAGACTATGGAGCATAGCCACATTCTGGCACTGCTTGCGCTCGTCGGGGTCGTTGTAGTCGTAAGAAGTTCGCAATCCTTCGGGAATGAAGATGTAGATGCACACCTTTCCCTCTGGCTGATATCGGTCGCTGACGAGCCATCCAAGCTGGTTAACATCGTCTTCGACATAAAGATATTCGTTAAACTCTGAGTTGAACGGATAACCGAGGTTGGCAGGCTCAACAAAGCCCGTGCCGTCGCCGTTCTCGCGAGTCATGTAGATGTCGTATCCGCCGATGCCTTCGCGACTGTTTGACGAGAAGTACATCTTTGTTCCTTCGGAATTAACAAACGGATAGTTGATGTCGCAATCCTCCTGAAGTCCGCGGCAGATGTGCGATTCAGTCCAGCCGTCGCCAGCCTTGTCGCAGGTGAAAAGCTGAAGATGTCCGGCCTCGTTGCGATACGAATATGTGAGTTTTGTTCCGAATCCGTTAAGGAAAATCATTGCGCCGGTAGAATCGGCTACGTTGAAGAAATGCTGATACGAGTCGATGGTTCCGTTCTCCTTGTCCATCTTTATCTCGCTTAGGAAAGCCTCCTTGTCAACCACCACGCTGTCGATAAACTGCACCTTCGATGTGTTTGGCAGATTGTCGCGCAGCTTTCGCACCTGCTCGCGCAGACGAGCCACGGCCATAGCCTCATTGCTCTGCTTCTTCTTGTTCAGAAGAATTATCTGCTTGGTGTAATAAGTCTCGGCATCGTCGAGCATCCAGTTATCGCGATAATAGGCAGCCAACTTGGCGCACGACTGAATGTTTCCTTTCATCGCCTGCTTCTTCAGCAGGTTTATCTGTGCTGCCGTCTGAGCCCACGCGCTTCCGGCTACGAGCATCGCAACGGCAAGAAAAGCATATCTTATAATCTTCATTACTATTCTATTTTATGAAAAACGGCACAAATTTAGCATTTTTTATGTAAACGGCAAAAATACACAAGTATTGTTTTTGGTAGTGGCAGACTGCCCGGTTTTAGTTGTAAAATGAAAAACTCCGAAGCAACCAACTTTTCTTGCTTCGGAGTTTTCCTGAATTATTTGTAGATTTCGGCAAGCTTCTCGCCGAGTTTATCGCCCATCAGATTCTTTGCAACGATTGTTCCGTCGGGAGCAACAAGCACGTTCGAAGGGATTGACATGATGCCGTAAGGCTCGGCTGCCACACACTTCCATTGCTTTAGGTCGGACAGCTGAACCCATTTCATTCCAAGACGCTCAACCGCACCCTTCCAAGCCTCTGCCTTCGAGTCGAACGAGATTCCGATTATCTCCAAGCCTTTAGGATTGTACTTCTCGTAGTTGGCAACCACATTTGGCATCTCTCTTCGGCACGGACCGCACCACGAAGCCCAGAAATCGATAAGAACATACTTGCCCTTTCCAATCCACTCGCTGAGGCGATGAACGTTTCCGCTGGCATCGGGAATCTCGAGGTCGATGTACTTCTTTCCTGGCATAGACTTCTCGTAAGCCTCCTTAACCTTCTTTGGACGGCTCATAACCGAGTTTCCGAAGTAAGGAAGCGATGGGTCTAGCATTTTGCAAAGTTCTTCATACTCAACCTCATAGCAAAGCTCGTTCATAAACACGCCGGCAACCACGTTATTGCGGTTACGGTTCACAATCTCCTTGAGAGTCTTAACATATTTTTCCTCGTCGTTGTCGGCAATGCTTCCGAGGAGTGCGTTCTCCTTATTCAGAAGGTCGTTGAGCTTTGTGCCGCTGCTTGCGCCAGTTTTAAGGTCGATGCTGATTTTGTCGCCATCTACGATGTACATAGCCGACTTGTAGCCCGACATTCGGCGGCTCTTGCGTGTAGCCAGCACAAGCACCTGATTAGCCTCGGTTGATTTAGACTTGAGCGTAAACGCGCCAGACTTTACGGCAACGCTGTCAATCGTGTTGCCAAGCATATCGTTTACGTAAAGTTTCTTTACGTTAGATTCGCATTTTCCGTTAAGCGTATAACTGTTTTGTGCCATTGCACCAACACTCAGCATTAGTGCAAAGCCGAGCATTTTACCTCTAATTTTCATGTTCAT
>JBGUGY010000477.1:0-5651 GCA_045111775.1 Bacteroidaceae bacterium
GCACTTCAACGTGATTCACAGGCTCTGCGTTGCGCCGTCGTTTCAGCACCAAGGCGTTGCCGCACGAGCACTCGGCTATATCGAAAACCTTTGCAAATCAAACGGATACGACTCTATCCGTCTCGACTGCTTCACCCAAAATCCGTACTCGCTAAGGCTTTACGACAAAGCCGGATATGCCGTTACGGGATATGCCGACTGGCGCAAAGGCAGATTCGAGCTGAGAGAAAAGAAAATCTGACTTCAAAAAGGAGAGTAATAATGAAGACATATATTGCATACTGCGGTTTGGACTGCGAGAAATGCGAGGCGCGACTTGCCACCATAAACAACGACGACAAGCTGCGCGAGAAGGTTGCCAAGCATTGGTCTAAGCTGAACAATGCCGAAATCCTGCCCGAGATGATTAACTGCACCGGCTGCCGGATTGAGGGCGTAAAAACGCCTTTCTGCGGCTCGATGTGCCCTATCCGCAGGTGCGCAAAGGAGAAGAACTTCGAGACGTGCGGCAGTTGCAGCCAGATGCGGACGTGCGAGAAACTGGCTATGATTACCGACAACGACCACGAGATAATCCACAATCTGGAAGGATAAAAATGGAAAGATACATCTGGCTGCTGCCTACAATCTTCATGTTTCACGACATGGAAGAGATTATAGGCATGAGAAAATGGCTATCCGGGCATTACGACGACGTTGTAGCCCGTATTCCGATGGCAAGGAAGCTTCTTGAACCTTTAAGAGATATTTCGACCGCAAGGTTTGCCGCCGCCGTTTACGAGGAGCTGATAGTCTTTATCATAATCTGTCTGCTGGCAGATGCCACCGACATTCCGTTCTTCGACGGGGTGTGGCTCGGCGCATTCATCGGGTTTGCGGCGCATCTGGTGGTGCATCTGGCTCAGGCGGTGGCTGTCAGAGGATATGTGCCGGCTCTCATCACGAGCCTCATCAGCCTTCCGCCAAGCGCGTACATCATTTACAAGTCGTGGCAGGGCATTGAAATGGGCACATCGGCAGCCATCGGAACAGCCGTAGGAATCGTCTTTCTTGCGGCAAACCTAATAGTCGTTCATCACTTCATGAAAGCAAAATAAAGACAAGCGTTTTTCTAACTTAACGGTAAAGTAAATAAGAATACGGTCTTAGAATACATCCGCCCAAACAAATACAACTTATACCAAATGCGGCAGAGCCAAAAAAATATATCCACACACACAAACCAATCAGAATCTTGTATTTGTTATTTTGGGCATTTTTATATACAATGTCTTCCAACAAGTTTGCCTTTCTTTTCATAACGAGAAATCTGAAAACGAATAACATTATGTTTATTATAATGAATCCAGCAATATCCCACCCACTTCCGTAAAACGGCGAAGGATACAATATGCCATTGTTAAATGCCCAAAGAAAAAGGAGCGAATAAAGAATTAGATACACTCCCCACAAAAGAAAAGAGTGTGTAAAAACAAGAAATCCTAATGGATCTTTCGTTGCACAAGAAAAACAATAGAATATTCTTGCATAAATTTTATAGAACAATCTCATAACCTTTTAATTATTTTGAATTTTAACCTATCATCTATAGTCACGTTCTGCCAAATTTCAGCCTCGATATGTGGTCACTTGCTACCGAAGGGACGTAAGAATTCAGCTGCATGGAGGCTTTTTCAAAATTCTATTTAAATTGCAGAGATTTGATTTGCCAGCATCCACTCCATAAATTCAAATCCGGGTCTTCTGCATCATAATATACTTCTATAGAATCACCTTCATCAGGATATATTAGTGTTCGAGGACAAGGTGATTCTCCGTAATATTCTTTCCCTTCAACAACAAAACGATAATGTATCGATTTCCAATCCTTTCCAGTCTTATCAAAGACATAAGCCTTTACGGTCTCATGCTTTGATAATCGATTGATTTTATAATGATAGTACAGTCTATCAACAAAAACAAATAATAACATAATAGCAATTGCTAAAAGGAATCTTCCGACTTCACAGATAAATTCTCTTAAAGACTTGTTCATTTTTTTCCAAATAAGTTAAAAACTTACGTTGTTGTTCCCTCGTTCTGCCAAAATTCCGTACTCGTCAGCAGCATTGAGACTGGGAATTTGTAATTTCCATTGTTGCAGAGCGGCAAAAGTAATAACTTTTATGCTTATGCGCAACACATGGCATTATTATTTTCAGCGGTGGAAACTCTTGCATCCCTCGAACTGGAAATCACCATTGACGATATGTATTAATAATGAGTATGATTTATGGTTAACATTTTTTAAGAATACGCAACTGCCTGTTTCTTGACACGCATTGTTTGCCGCGCTATCTTTGCAGCATCAAAAACAATCAAAAAAATCTTATCAAAAATGGAAACAAAAGAAATACTCAGGAGCATCCGCGAGAAAAACAATCTCACTCAGGAGCAGTTTGCAGAGCGGATTAATGTAACCCGTCAGGCTGTTAGCCGTTGGGAAAATGGTGAAACTCAGCCCAATACCGAGATGTTGAAGGTGTTGTCGAAGGAGTTTGGTGTGTCTATCAACACGTTGCTTGGTTCACCGCTGACGCTGTACTGTCAATGCTGCGGTATGCCCTTGTCGGACGATTCGATGATTAGCCACGAACCAGACGGCACATTCAACGAGGACTATTGCAAATGGTGCTACGCCGACGGCAATTTCGTTTATAAGGACAAGAACTCGCTCATCGACTTTCTCATCAGTCACATCCCCAACCCAGACAATCAGCCCGAACCAGCCCGCCGCAAACTCTACGACTCGCATTTGTCGATGCTCAAACATTGGCGGTAACACCCTCGTTTTTAACTTTCAAAAGTAAAAAACAGAGTCGATTTTTTACTTTTGAAAGTTAAAAATCTATATATGTACCGTTAAAACTTCAAGACGATGGACAATCTTTACAAGACATACGGACGACTTTTGGCGGCGACGGTAAATCTCGGTAACAAGCAAACGGAGTTCGAACGACCAAAAATAAGCTGAACGTATGGAGGGGGGCGGGCGAACGTAGTACTACTTAGCTCTTAGACAAATTGCAAACTCCAGAGAACCGACCACGATTGTTAAGCGAAAAGGCTTTCCGCGTTATTACAAAGTGCAATCAGCAGATTATCAACGCAATAAACTATTTAATACAAACGCATCGTTCTACACAAAAATAGAATTTAATCCCTAACTCGTGTAAATAATTACGCCAGTTCGGGATAAGAATAGTCAAATAAAAGTTGGTAATCTCGCTATTTATTTGTATCTTTATAGCTGAAAACAAACAAGTTACAAAATATAATAGCAATGATTACCAGAGACAAAGTTACTGAAATTTTCTGTATTTTCGACGAGTTTGACAAGAATTTGAACGAGGAATTGAAGAAAAACCTTCGTCTGCCATCCAAAGACGGCAGCGGAAAACGTCACAGAAACCGTAAGGGAAGACTCTCCGAAAGCGAGATTATGACCATCCTCGTATGCTATCATTTTGGCACATATAGGAATTTCAAGAAGTACTATCTCAGCTGTATCCAGATGCAGCTAAAACAGGATTTTCCGGACGCCGTTTCGTACAACCGCTTCGTGGAACTGATGCCGCGAGTGTTCCTGAAAATGATGCTTTTCATGAAGCTCTACGCCTTCGGAAAATGCACGGGAATCACGTTCGTTGACAGCACCATGATTCCTGTCTGCCACAACCTAAGACGCTATTTCAACAAGGTTTTCGCTGGTCTCGCAAAGGACGGAAAGGGCACCATGGGGTGGTGTCACGGATTCAAGCTTCACCTGCTGTGCAACGACTGCGGAGAAGTGATAACCTTCTGTCTTACAGGTGCAAACGTCGACGACAGAGACAGCCGCGTATGGAACGTATTCTCAAAGGTTCTCTACGGAAAAGTCTTCGCCGACAGGGGCTACATCAAGAAGGAACTCTTCGACTCACTGTTCGATCAGGGAGTCCTTCTCGTACATGGTCTCAAGGCGAACATGAAGAACAAACTCATGTCGCTTGAGGAGAAGATTCTGCTTAGGAAAAAATACATCATCGAGTGCATTAACGAGCTGCTTAAGAACAAGGCTAATCTGGTGCACTCGCGCCATCGTTCAATACACAATTTCATCATGAACATCTACTCAGCACTTACCGCGTATTGCTTCTTCGACAACAAGCCTGATGCGTTGCCTGTCCATGTGGAAAAGTCAAGGCAACTTGAGCTGTTTGAACTATGACCTTATCCCGAACTGGCGTATAAATTGAACTATAAATCACATCCATATGCTCAAGAAGTTTTTTGTTATACCTTTCTGTCATTCTAAAATCCCAATATACAAGGATACCAAATATCCGATGACTGAACCGAAATAGTAAACTTTCCATTATAGAGACTTGAATTATATCAGTAAGAATAAAACCTTTGTTTTATGTATATATCTCCAATCCTGATTTGTTTCGAATTGGAGATATATTGTATTATTCCGGAAGGGGAACTTCTACAGGTTCTATCATTACATCACCTTCCGTTATTTCCGACTCGGCTTCCTTCCTGTTTTTCTGAAAACGGACAGGACGGATATTTAGTCCATAATAACGTGGAATGTAATCATCGTGAAAAAAATCATTCTTTAAGAATGACAAGCTGATTGCTTTGCTATCGTCACCTCTATAGAGAGAAGAAGACCAATAGTCTCCTGTAGAGCCTGGAAGAACGCCTGTGGCTGGCAAGAAAATTGACTTGCCATTTTTCTTGCTGGTTATCTTCCTGCCATTAACACCATTCAATGTCGTCCACTCTTTTGTTGTATAGGCAGAATCGCATAGCTCCTTTATCTGTTCGGATGATGGCATCTGCCATTTAGATCCCCAGTTGACTGTTGCTGCATCATCTTCAGGATCGAGCTCTTTTTTGTTGTCAACTATGCCGCTCCAACTAATGCAATATTTCATCACTACCGGATTCGTACAGTCGGTTTCCAACCACTTGTAGCTTTTCTTTTCAAACTGATGAACATCATCAGCATCTTGATTATAGCCTTCTGTCTCTCCCCATGCGAAATATAATCCACATTCCTCTGGCTTGCTTGCACCTATGTTACAGGTAGCCAAAAGCGTTCTACTTGGAAGACCAAGGTCAACGTATTCGCGAGTGTCCTTAATCGTGCTCTTCTTGTTTTTTTGTGAGTAAGAAGCAAGAGGCATTAATGCCATAATAATTGCGACTGATATTATTTTCCTGAATGTCATAAGTATGTTTTTATTGATTTATAAGTTATTAATGACTATATCAACGTGAGTCCGACGAAATATCATTCTTCGACCTCACTTTGTACTATCATGGAAGGATAGCATCATCTATAGGCACTACCATTGCATCACCTTCCGTTATTTCCGGCTTGGCTTTCCTTTTGTTTTTCGGTGAACGTACAGGACGGATGCTTATCCCAATATGACGGGGAATGGCATAACATTCAATGCCTGCTTTATCAAATATAAGACAGTATGCTTTGAAATCACCTTGATAGAGCGTACGAGACCAATAAAAGCCCTCAGACTTAAATGCTCCCTTCCAAGATTCGGTACGAAAACCTGCGGCTGGCAAGAAAATTGACTTGCCATTTTTCTTACTGGTTATCT
>JBGUGY010000478.1:0-5616 GCA_045111775.1 Bacteroidaceae bacterium
CTGAGCAAGGCTTACGTTTCCGACCCTTCCAACTCGCTTAACTATGCGTGCGAGTGCAACGGAAGTCTGTGGGTTTTAGGCTCGCAGCATCAGTTTCTTCTTAACGAGGCTCTGGAGGCAAACGAAATCCGCTTCCCTACCAACTATGTTGCCTACGCCAACAATCTGTATTGGAGTGCCGAGGGCTACAACGGTCTGATAGCCTACGAATACAGCGCAGAGAAGGGACTTAACATAGTGGTTCACAGCATAATACCCGACAGTCCGATAACCAACAAGGTTCACAAGATGTCGGTTACTTCGGATGGCGTTTGCTTTGTGTCGGGAAAGCATCATTTCGACGGCATATACTTCGACAACGACGGATTTGCCGCCAAGTACATCAAAGATGCCGACAGATGGCTTAACTTCGACTACGGCAAGGCGGTAAGCGATGTTACGGGCTATCCGTTCGTGAACCCTACTTCTATTGCGCAAGACCCTTCGGACGGCAACCATCATTACATCACCGCCACAGGATACGGCTTGTACGAGTTCCGCGACGGAAAGATTGTGAAGCTCTACAAGGCTGCCGACGAGGATAACACTATCCACACGCTCTACGGGAATCCGTACTATACTTGGCTTAACTGCGCTACGTTCGACAGCAAGGGCAATCTACTGTTCACCAACTACATAACCGACACGGAGCACAACAAAATCAGCTGTCCGCTAAAGATATTGGCAGCCGACGGCAGTTGGAAGCAGATTGAGTTGAACGACATCTGCAAGGAGCATTATTGCAGCAACATCGTACTGCAAAGCAACGGTCTGCTGTGGGGAGCGATGCATTGGGGCAGCGGCGGTTTCTTCTGCGTAGACACAAACAAGACGCTTGACGACAGCAGCGACGACAAGAGCCTCAACACCAAGGACCTGATAAACCAAGACGGCATACACATACAGACGGAGACGATAAACTGTCTTGCCGAGGACATGAATGGTCAGATTTGGATTGGAACGAATGTCGGTCCGCTGGTTATAAAGAACCCTACCAAGTACATTCAGAACGGCAACAACAGTACCGCCCTGACGCAGGTTAAGATTCCGCGCAACGACGGCACGAACTATGCCGACTATCTTCTCGACAACATCAGAATAAACACAATAGCCGTAGATGGTGCCAACCGCAAGTGGTTCGGTACTGAGAATGGCGTGTTCCTGTTCAGCGCAGACTGCCTTACGCAGATTGAGCACTTCACGACAGAGAACAGTCCTCTTATTGCCAACTCGATAAGCGACATAAAAGTGGCGCAGGACGGCACGGTTTTCATCGCGACGGACAAGGGTATGGTTTCGTACAAAAGCGAGGCTTCTGAGGCATCAGAATCGCTCGACGCGGCTAATATCTATGCTTACCCTAACCCCGTGAAACCTGATTACGACGGATACATAACTATCAAGGGACTTACATTCGACAGCAAGGTGAAAATCGTAAACACGGCGGGACAGCTTATGGCTGAGGGCACATCGACTGGCGGTCAGTTTGTGTGGAACGGAAAGAACGGCAACGGAAGCAAGGTGGCTTCGGGCGTGTACTTCGTACTCATAGGCGACAGCGAGCTGAAGAATGGAGCGGCTACCAAGATTCTGGTGCTGAAATAGGTTTCAAATTGACAATTGACAATTCACAATTGACAATGGACAATTCGGAATTGAAAATTGAAAGTTGAAAGTTGAAAATGCTGAATTAGCAATAATTCACAATTCAGAATTCAAAATTCATAATTGGCTGGAGGCTGAATAATCCTTAAAAACATAAATATCATTCAATAACAATTCTTAAATTCAAATCTAAATGAAAAAAGCATTACTCATTTTCGTCCTACTCTTTTCTGCAATATACACGGCAATGGCTAAAGGCGAGGACATTGTTGTAAAAGTTGACAAAAACGGAAAGGCTACGGGGTGCAAGTCGTTCACAATAGAAAGCGCCAGTTGCTTTGCCATTGACAACATAGTGTACGATATTAAAGACGATTATCTTACAGCATCTTGCTGGGACGAAGATGAACTTAAAGGCAACGTCCGTATTATTGCCGCGCTTGAATACAAGGGCAAGAGATATCCTGTAAAAGTCATAGATGAAGGGGGATTTGAGGAGTGCGAAGGCATCACATCCATCTATATTCCACAAGGAGTTACAACCATCGAAGAAGAAGCGTTTAAGGGATGCACAAAACTTGAATATGTACACTTGCCAAACACAATCGACTCCATTGGCAATGATGCCTTTACAGAGTGTACCAAACTTGCAAAGATTTGCTTTCCGAGAAACAAGCATGGCAAAACTCTGCGCATTGGCAACGGAGCATTTAGCCAATGCGAGAACCTGAAGTCGGTTGATATTCAAGCAAAAATGCCATATATAGCCCCATACGCATTTAGTTCATGCAAGAGTCTTGAGAGAATCACAATACCCAATGGTGTAACAGAAATAGGAGCTGGAGCTTTTCAGTATTGCAAGGCTTTGAAAGAGATAATCTTACCAAAAAGCCTCAAGTCTATTTCGGAAATTGATGTTTTTGAAAATTGCGAAAGCATAGAGTCTATAAAGATTGACAAGGACAATCCGGTTTATGATTCGCGAAACAACTGCAATGCAATTATCCAGACTAAAGACAGCTTCCTTATCAAGGGATGCTGCAATACCGTTATTCCACACGATATAAAATACATCGGCTTTAGGGCATTTGCCTACTGCAAAGGACTCAAAAACATAACAATACCAAACAACATTAAGAAAATAGGCGGCGGAGCATTTCACTTATGCAAGAATCTTACAGACATAACATTGTCCGACAGTTTGCAATTTGTGAGTGCAGGTATGTTTTGGGGATGCGAGAAACTCCGAAACATCAACATTCCAAACAGCGTTAAAATAATCTACAAGGGAGCATTTTGTTATTGTAATAGTCTCGAAAATATAAACATTCCGGGTAACGTAAAGACAATCAAGGAAAACGCATTCACTGGTTGCGAGAATCTTAAAAGCGTAAACATATCTAACGGCGTAGAAGAAATTAGTTTCTTCGCATTTTCGGGCTGCAAGAAACTCGAAAGCATAACAATTCCTGCCAGCGTAAAAACCATCAATGACAACATCACATCAGAGTGTGACAATCTTAAATCAATAAAAGTAGACAAAGACAACCCGGTTTACGACTCGCGAGACAACTGCAACGCAATTATCGAGACCAAGACAAACAAGATGATTGCCGGATGCAGCGCCACGACCATTCCCAACAGTCTGGACAATATCGTTGACTTTGACAACATGGAAATCAACCGTTTTATAAAGGAATTTACAGTTCCAGATAGCGTCCAGGAACTTTATATGTTTATATTTACATATTGCGAAAATTTAAAGAGCATAACCATTCCAGCAAGTGTAAGAAGAATTATCCCCGGCATTTTTGGATACAACAGAATAGACTCTGTAACGATTGACGAAAAAAATCCGGTTTACGACTCGCGAGGCAACTGCAACGCCATTATCGAGACTAAGACCAACACGCTTATCTGCGGATTCAACAAAACCGTAATACCGCAAGGCATCGAAAAAATCGGCTGGGGAGCCTTTGTGGGGTGCGAAAACATCAAAAGTATCGAAATTCCAAAAGGCGTTACCGAAATTGAACCCTTCGCATTCTCTGACTGTATAAACCTCACCGATATAAAACTGCCAAACAGTCTGGTTTCTTTATGTTTGGGCCACTGCAAGAATCTGAAAAGTATAGATATTCCCGAAGGAGTAGAAAAAATCGGGGAAGAGGCGTTTAGCGGCTGCAGAAATCTTGAAAGCATAACAATTCCTAAAAGTGTGAAGACAATAGGAATTAAGGCATTCAGTTACTGTGAGAAACTGAAAAGCATAAATATCCCCGAAGGAGTAGAAAAAATCGGAGAAGAGACGTTTAGGGGGTGTTTAAATCTTGAAAGCATAGTTATTCCAAGCTCCGTAAAAGAAATCAAGAAAGAGGCGTTTAAGGATTGTGAGAAACTCGAGACGGTAAAAATTTCCGAAGGTGTTACAAGCATCAAAGAAGAGGCGTTTGAGGATTGTAAAAAACTGAAAAGCGTAACTTTGCCAAGTACAATAACAGACATCGCCTCTGATATTTTTTGGAGTTGCAACAAGTTAAAAGCTATCTATATTCCAAAAGGCACGCTCGAGAAATTTAAAAAGATGTTGAAATATCGTGGTTATCTTTTGGTTGAGAAATAATGCAGATTTAACAATGGATAATTCTGAATTCATAATTCATAATTCACAATGGACAATTAATAGAATTGCCTTGATAAGCCGTATTTGCCCCCATGTTAAGCCGAATTTGCCGCTCGAACTCTGTTCACTTGCTACCGCAGGGACGCAAGAATTCCCACCACTGAAAAAGGCTGTAATGCGAAGGTATCGCTTTTATGCATAACTTTTTGCCGCTTTGCGACAATGGGAGTTACAAACTCCCGAATGCTGATGCTGCCGAATTCGGAAATTCGGCAGAACTAAGGGGAAGCAACTGCATTTCATATCACGAACTGGAATAATTAGTTGAAAAATAGCATCATAATGCATCTCTGAATGAAACGAACAGTATTATTTCTTTTATCCGTAACGACTGCTATAATCGCCTTCTCGCAGAATATCAAAACCATTTCCAAACAAAGACCGCTCTATATGGACTTGGTAGGACTGGAGCAATGCGACGCAAAAAACGATCGAATATTTATCGAAGTCTTCCGTCGCAAGCATAGCAAGGCTGTCAACTACAACACAAGCATCCTCGCCCTTTTTCTCGACAAAAAAGGAAGGTGGCGCGGCGAGATTGTCAGGTACTCATACAAGATTGCCGACTCCGTACACATACAAAACGTAAACAAGCAGAAGATTGAAATCCCGGAAACATGGCACAATACATGGAAAGAAATACGCAAGAAAAAATATCATAAGATGCCGTCTCTAACACCCTTCTTTTGCAACAACAAACAAATAAACGTGTTTATTGGTGACGGCGATTTTTTTGCATGCGATTACTACGACAGATTCGGTCACCACAGTACAAGTTGCACCGAGCCGCAATTCTATCTGGATTTCTGTAACGAACGTGGTATTCCATGCGAACCAATTATAAAATTTCTCGAATATATAAAGCTCATGGATTCTGAGTTCTCATTTGATATTCCCTAACAAAACAGAAAATTGAAAAATCTTATTAATTAACAGTTAACAATTCGGAATTCAAAAATCATAATTCATTACAATGAGTGTATATAAAACAATTATAGCACAAATTGTCCTTTTGGTAAATACAAAATAGTGGCAAGGTACGTCCAAGGTACATCCAAGATACATCCAAGGTACGTCGAAGGTACATCCAAGGAACGTCGAAGGAACGTCGAAGGAAGGTAGAGGGAAGGTAGAACTGGAGAGGATGTAAAATAAACTGTGTCATGAATAATAAAAGCATAGTTTTATGATGTCGAATGAAGAAATACGTGAGTTCGGAATAAGAAACTCCATCCTTCTATATTTGGAAAATGATTATTCGGAATGACGCTGAAAGCGTCACCTCTCAG
>JBGUGY010000479.1:0-5050 GCA_045111775.1 Bacteroidaceae bacterium
AAAGAAAGAAGAAACGTTTGAAAATCTAATAGATCTTGCTGATTTTTGGTATGATGTTGATATTCAGAATCCTGAACGTTTTAGCGATGATGTCTTGAAAAACCTGTTTGTGTTAAACTATGCTCCTAATGGAATGTGGAATTATTTTGTGTCTGTTTATTATATGCATAATCGTGATTCCGAAGGAGGTTTAGAAAATGAAAAGTTCAATGCTTTCTTACATAAAATCATAGCATTCATTTGGGGATATGCTATAATTCGTCCGGGGGTTAATGCGTTGAGAACTCCTGTTTATGCAGAAATGGTAAATGTCGTAAATGGCAAAGATGTTACTTTTGCAGATTTTTTATTTGAAAAAGACCATATTGAGAAGTCTATTCAGAATTATCAGTTCAGTAATAATCGTGCAATAACAAAAGCCATTATAACTTGGTGGGCGTATCAAGATGAAAAACAAGAACTGCTGAATCTTGATACAGTTTTTGAAACTGAGCATATTTTTGCCAGAAATCGTCAGGAGAAAGAACATTCTCTAAAAGATTCAAAGAATTTGGAATGCTTGGGAAATAAGGTCTTGTTGGAAAAGCGTATTAATATCAGAGCTTCTGATTATCGTTTTGAAGATAAAAAGAAGTATTATAAAGGATATGATACAGGACGTGGGAAAAAAGATCCTACAAAAATTAAGGAACTGATCAATCTTGCGGAAACAAGAGACGATTTTATTGAGAAAGATATTGTTGAACGTAATGAAAAGATTATTAAAGCATTTGTTGGTTATTTGAATTCTAACAAACTGTTAGACTGAAATAATCTGTCGAATAATTATTTTCAAGAAAAACATCTGTAGTTCTTTGATTTGATGAAAAAGCGGTTGCCGAAAAAATCATTCAGCAACCGCTTTTTATTATCATTTTAATCAAGCTTCAGTACAGCGAGGAAGGCTTTCTGCGGAACCTCAACATTTCCGATTTGCTTCATGCGCTTCTTGCCTCGCTTCTGCTTCTCCAGAAGTTTTCTCTTTCGGCTGATATCACCGCCGTAGCACTTCGCCGTTACATCCTTTCGAACCTGCTTTACTGTCTCGCGGGCGATAATCTTCGCTCCGATGGCAGCCTGAATGGCGATGTCGAACTGCTGGCGTGGCAGAAGTTCCTTCAGCTTCTCGCACATTCTACGACCGAATTCTACTGAGTTGTCGACGTGTGTAAGCGTTGAAAGAGCGTCCACTGGCTCGCCGTTAAGCAGAATGTCGAGCTTTATCAGCTTGCTTGGACGGAATCCGCACTGGTGATAGTCGAACGATGCGTAACCCTTTGAGATGCTCTTCAGTTTGTCGTAGAAGTCGATGACGATTTCGCCCAACGGCATGTAGAACTGAAGTTCAACGCGGTTGCCCGAGATGAAATCTTGCTTTATCAGCTCGCCGCGCTTGCCAAGACAGAGCGTCATGATTGGACCGATGTATGTTGCAGTTGTTATGATAGATGCCTGAATATAAGGCTCTTCGATGCGGTCGATAAGTGTAACGTCGGGCATTCCTGCAGGGTTGTGAACCTCCTTGCACTCGCCGTGCTTGTCGTAAACCATGTACGAAACGTTTGGCACGGTGGTTATCACATCCATGTTGAACTCGCGGTCGAGTCGCTCCTGAACAATCTCCATGTGCAGCAGTCCGAGGAATCCGCAGCGGAAGCCGAAGCCAAGCGCAACCGAGCTCTCGGGCATGAAGGTGAGCGATGCGTCGTTAAGCTGAAGTTTCTCGAGCGATGCTCTCAGATTCTCGAAATCCTCGGTCTCGATAGGGTAGACACCTGCGAAGACCATCGGCTTCACTTCCTCAAATCCGGCAATAGCCTCCTTGCTTGGGTTGGCAATGTGCGTAAGCGTATCGCCCACCTTAACCTCGGTGGCTGTCTTGATGCCCGAAACGATGTAGCCCACGTCGCCGCAATGCAGTTCCTGACGTGGCGACAAATCCATCTTCAGGACTCCGATTTCGTCGGCTGAATACTGCTTTCCGGTGTTGATGAACTCAACCTGATCGCCTTTCTTTATCGAGCCGTTTACAATCTTGAAGTAAGCAATGATGCCTCGGAAACTGTTGAATACCGAGTCGAAGATAAGTGCCTGAAGAGGAGCGTTTTCGTCGCCCACAGGATGAGGTACTTTCTCGACGATGGCATGGAGAATGTCCTCAACGCCCTCGCCAGTCTTTCCTGATGCGCGGATTATGTCTTCGCGGTCGCAGCCTATAAGGTCGATGATTTCGTCCTCAACCTCCTCGGGCATGGCGTTAACCATGTCGCATTTGTTTATAACCGGAATGATTTCGAGGTTATGGTCTATCGCCATGTAAAGGTTCGAGATGGTCTGTGCCTGAACGCCCTGAGTGGCATCGACAACAAGCAGCGCGCCCTCGCATGCGGCGATAGAGCGCGACACCTCGTAAGAGAAGTCTACGTGCCCCGGAGTGTCGATAAGGTTCAGAATGTACTTCTCGCCCTTGTATTCGTACTCCATCTGTATGGCGTGGCTCTTGATGGTGATTCCTCTTTCCTTCTCAAGATCCATGTCGTCGAGCATTTGTCCCTCGGTAACCTTTATGGTGTTTGTGTATTCGAGCAGACGGTCGGCCAGCGTTGATTTTCCGTGGTCGATGTGCGCTATGATGCAGAAATTTCTGATATGTTTCATCTGTTATAAAATACGATTCGAAAATTGGGTGTAAAGATACAAAAAAGAACGTAAAGCACCAAATCGGCAGCCTCGCGAAGGCATAAAAATAAGTGGCATTGACGCTTGAAAGCGAACAATGCCACTCATTTAATCTTCCTACATTTAAAGCTTTGTTGTTTGTCGTTGCGAATGATGCTTTTACATAATCAGCATATTGCAGATGTAAAGCAATACGGCTGAAAATGCCGCTACCATAATTCTGATGACTTGTTCCATCTTTCCTCTCTTGTTTAATTGTTAAAATAAAAGTTCTTTAAAGTATAATACTGTTTACTAAAAATAGCGACTTCGCTATGAGTTCTGTAATTGGGAGCAAAGAAACAAAAAATATATTATATGGACAAATGTTCTTAAATATAAATGCATTTTTTTAACATTTATTAGTTGTTTTTAATAATTTCTTCTGTATTTTTGCGCAACCAAAAATATTAAACGATGAGAAAATATCTGATTATAGTTCTGTCGGCTCTTCTCGTTGCCGGATGTGCATCGCGAAACCTTAAAAGAACGAAAATCAAGGAGTTTGCCGAGCAGCAGAACGACCGTTGTCCGGTGCGAATTGACAAGAACAACGTGCTCGACAGCGTTAGTTACGATGAGGATAAGAACGTTTTCGTATTCTACTACTCGTTCGACGGCGAATTTCTTAAGCCCGATGTTCAGCAAAGACTGAAGTCGAAGATGAGGGAGACTCTGCGTGACAATATTGTAAACGATGTGAGCCTGAAACAGCAGAAGGACGAGGGCGCAACGCTGCAATACAAGTTCTACGGAAACGGAAAACTGATTATCTCCGAGACTTTTACGAAAAACGACTATTGATTTGGAAGAAGAAAAGGCAACTGCCGCCCGATGCAAGAAAATCGGACGGCAGTTTTTTATATCTTAAATTCAGAAAATCAGTAAACTACATAATTCTTGAATCGTTGCAGACCTTCTATTAAAACCGCTCTTGGACAGGCTATATTTATGCGCACAAAGTCGATGCCCGATGTGCCGTACATCGTTCCTTCGTTCAGGTAAAGCCCTTGAGCCTGAAGAAGTTCGCCGCAAAGTTCGTCCGACGGCTTGCCCAGAACCGAGCAGTCAACCCACACAAGATACGTTCCTTCGAGCTTAGTAACGGGGAACTGAGGCAGATTGTTCTCGAAGAACTCGCACAGACACAGGTAGTTGTCGTACAGATACGAGTTCATCTGTTCGAGCCATTCCGCTCCCTTGTTGCTGTATGCCGCTTGCAGAGCCTCCACGCCAAACGGATTGACGTCGCAAACCTCGTTTATGTTGATGGCGCGGTCAACTTTTCGTCTAATCTTGTCGTTTGCAATCGTTATGTTTGCAATCTGTAATCCCGCAATATTGAATGCCTTGCTTGGCGATGTGCACACGGCGCAGTTATCCAGAATTTCGGGCGATATTGAGGCGAATGGAGTGTAGCGATGTCCCGGCATCACAAGCTCGCAATGAATTTCGTCGGCAATAACGAAGACATCGTTCTTCAGGCAGATTTCGCCGATGCGTGCGAGTTCGTCGCGCGTCCACACACGTCCGGCAGGGTTGTGCGGATTGCACAGAATCATCACCGTTGTCTTCGGGTCGGCAGCCTTCTGCTCAAGGTCGTCGAAATCAATTCTGTATGTGCCGTCCTCGTATATCAGCTCGTTGCAGAGAACCTCGCATCCGTTGTTCTTTATTGACGAAAAGAAGCAGTTGTAGACCGGAGTCTGCACCAGAACCTTGTCGCCCGTCTGCGTCATCGCCTTTATTATAGCCGAGATGGCAGGCACAACGCCCGATGTGTAGATTATCCATTCCTTCTGCATGAGCCAGTTGTGGCGATGTACAAACCAGTTTGTAACCGCATCATAATAGCTGTCGGGCACGGCTGTATAGCCAAAGATGCCGTGTGCAACCCTCTGCTGAAGTCGTTCTATAATATAAGGTGATGTCTTGAAATCCATGTCGGCAACCCACATCGGCAGAAAGTTCTCCTTGTCCGAAGCGTCCCACTTGTACGAGTTTGTGCCGCGTCTGTTCACTATTTCGTCAAAATTGTATGTCTCCATATAATGATTGGTGAAAAATGTTATAGTATGGGCAAAGATAGCCAATGTTTGTCTCATCTGCAAGTTTATTCTTTGACAATTCAAAGCAATTCACAATTCACAATTCACAATTCACAATTCACAATTCAGAATTCATAATTGCCGAGGATTTATAACGAACAATTTCGTCAGAAATTGTTCGTTTAGTATATACAAAATAGAAGGTAGGAAGAAGGTAGGAAGAAGGTAGGAAGAAGGTAGGAAGA
>JBGUGY010000480.1:0-9015 GCA_045111775.1 Bacteroidaceae bacterium
ATAGTTAGCCATTTCTCAGGATCCTCCTGATTCCAAGCTCCGTCAATGTAGCAAGTGCGATGTTGCCCTATGATCTTATAGCCATGCTCATCAATATATTTGAAGAGTTCGACAAAAGACTCGCCCATACGCTCGTATGGGCCGATATGCTTCATGCAGAGAGCCTTCGGAATAGCAGGCAGACGCTTGAACTGAATGATACTGCTATCTTCGCCCATCTCCTCCACCTGTTCGCAATATTCAAGATCTATGTTTGTTGGCGTGTATTCCTTGTTATGCTCTATAGTAAAGCAATAGCCAGGAGGTGGACACTTACAGCCAAGACGCTGCATCTCAGGTCCTATCTTCTCGTAACACATAGGTCCGATGGCGGCATAGTGGGGTAGAATTTCACGATGACTTGCCACGATAATCTCTGGCAATGACTGAATAGAGAATTTTTCCATTGTTTTGATTTCTTTGCGAGAGATTCTCCAGTCGAGCAGTTTACGGCGCCGTGCAATGAGCAGTTGCAGTTGCTTATCTGTCTCGTGTATTTTTTCCGTTATCTTCCGGATGCTTGGGGTATGCGAATCTTCGTCGTATAGTTCCTTTATTTCATCCAGAGAGAAGCCAAGACGTTGAAGATCACGAATAGTGTTAAGCTTCTGCATCTGTTCAATGCTGTAATAGCGGTAGCCAGTCCACTCATCCACCTCGTCAGGCAAGAGTAGTCCTTTCTGCTCATAGTGACGCAAGGTCTTTACTGTGACCTGCATCATCTGCGAGAACTCTCCGATTTTTAACTTTGTTTTACTCATTATCGTACGATTTTTTCTTTTGCCTAAGCATTTGCAAAGTTATGGCATGACCTAAGGGACGAGTCAAGACTTTCGCGAAGTTTTTAACATTCTTTAACAGTTTAGCGAACAAAATCGGCGCACTTATTCGGCAGCTCGTTAAACTCGTGGCATTTCTTTAGTTGGGCGAGAGCGTTTGTCAGATAGTCTTTGCCGAGAACATCCTTCTTTGTTACGAACTGCGTGATTTCGAACGATTTAAGCCGATAGTACTCGCTATGCTTGTCGTCTGCGCTGAATCCTACGGGGAAACGCTTCAGCGCGTTGTCCCAGTTAAGGGCGAAGTCCTTTCCGCATGCCTGCACCGCCTTGTGAAATGCATCAGGCTCGAGCATTATCTGCTCACGGATGCTCTTCAGAACCTCTTTTGTTGGGTTGTACAGGCCGCCGCACATAAGATAAGTGTCTGTTGCCGGCTCAAAGTGAATGTAATATCCCGCCATGCCCGATTTCTTTCCGCCCGGGCACACATAGATGCCGAGCCAGTCCTTGTACGGACGTTTGTCGGGAGAGAAGCGAATGTCGCGGTTTATGCGATAGGTACAGTCCTTTGGCTGAAGGTTCTTGCATCGAGGGTCGAACAGGGCGACGCCCTTTATAAACTCCTCGGCAAGGGCTGTTGCCTTCTTCTTTACAGCCTCGTATTCAACGCGATGAGCATCGAACCAAGGCTTGTTGTTATTCT
This sequence comes from Bacteroidaceae bacterium, assembly GCA_045111775.1. Lineage (GTDB taxonomy): Bacteria > Bacteroidota > Bacteroidia > Bacteroidales > Bacteroidaceae > Ga6A1. Next base: position 1,525 of record JBGUGY010000480.1, read on the forward strand.
GCGACAGTTGCAGATAAAAATCGAGTATTTCTTTCATATATTTGTGTTTTAGTCGTGATAATCGCTGTCTTTCCATTCAAACTTAACCGTTTCGGGCACAAGATATTCGCCTATCTTGAAGTCGATATTCGCCTTGTGCGCCTGACTCAGCTGAAACCGCCTCGGCACGCGGAACATCGTTCCGTCCTTAACGAACCGTGCGCCCGTCTGATGAAAGCGGAAGGCAACATCCTTGGCAACGCATTGCTCTCTGAGGGCGAGAATCCAGTCGTAGTGGCACGGGCGTGCATCAAGTCCCGACTCTCCGCCAACCGACACCTCGTCAATCGTTTTGTCGAGGTATTGTTCAAGATTGATGGCGGTGAGCATCGGCGCAACAATTATGCTCTTGTGCTTTATGGGCAGCGAGCGGAATATTGGCAGACGGTAATCAGCCATCGCCTGATTCTCTACCGTGCAGCCCACAATCACGTTGTCGTAGCCGTCGCCCCAGTCGTCGGGAATACACTCCATAAACCTGTCAATCCGCTTGGTGAAAAAGAAGAACCAGAGGTCGCTCCGCTGCCTAATCATCTGCCAGCATTCGGGTCGCCACTCGTCAGCGTCTTTCAGCAGAAAATCGGACGTGAAGCAGGTGAACACAATCTTTCCGCTCTCAATCTTCCACGACTTGTCGCGCCTGCGCTTTATCGGCAGATTGAAGTTGCCCGTCTTTCGGCATTCGCTGCTCGAGATGTCGCTGCCGTACATCTCGTCCTGACGGTAAACGTAGCAATATTTGCATCCGGGGCTGATTTTTGTGCATCCGTGCCACGGATTCCAGTCGGCATAAACTGTCCAGTTTTCTGACATCGGAGAATGGTGTTTGATGAGGCTGCGCCGTGTGGCACTCGTCTCTTTGGCAAAGATATGAAAAAAGACTGACGTGCCGATGTTTTTGTTATATTCTGCATACGTATCTTATCCTGAAATGGCGAATAACCTGAAAAAAATATGCGGAAAAATAAATGATGCAGAATATCGTTGTACAAAACTATGGAAAAGTCATGCTTTTTAATCTTTTGGGAAATACAAAATTGTGGCAAGGTACGTCCAAGGTACGTCGAAGGAACGTCCAAGATACATCCAAGGTACATCCAAGATACATCAAAGCAACATCCAAGGAATGTCAAAGGTCTATCCAAGGTAGGTGATGATAAACTTGAAACTTGAAAGTTGAAAATTGAAAAAATCGCTCTTGGAACTTTCAAAATTTGCTTCAATTATTGACTGATTGTCCCCTCAAAATAAGCTGTCAGTCGTTTGTAAAATCCCGAACGAAACCCGAACGCATCCCGAAGGCAAATGGAATTCTTGCGTAATTCAGAATCGGGATTTTGAAAATACATAGTTGAAAAATAACAAGGCTTTGTGTTGCGTAGGAATAAAAAAGTTGTTATTTTTGTCGCATTACGAAAAAGTGAATTCTTGCATAATGGCAAGCAACCATAGGTCGAACGCGGAGAAAATCGGCAGAATGTGTGGGAGTTAAAGCAATATTGCCTTTGAAGTAGAAAACCATTTAAATAATTTAATATCAGAAAAATATGTCAAATTGTATAATGAAAAGAATATATCTTATGTTTGGACTGATTCTTTTTTGTCAGTCCGCTTATTGCCAGGATTTTTATGCGATGCTGGACACCGCGTATGTTGAATTTTGTAAACATAAAGACCCTGACAATAAACTGTTTTTTTTCAAAAACTGGAATTACCTTAGCAGAAATGGCAGCTACACTATAGCTAAACGGAAAAAAGGAAAGTTGTACAAGACATATTATGCAGAAAAGCATAAAAAGTTCTCAGGGAAATATTGTATTGATTATCCATCTGTATATTTTTCTGAGGATTCCATATACATCATAAATCATGATTTTGTGATAAGAGATAAAGGATTCGGCTACGGCTATAGTTACATTTCGTTGTTTACTTATGATAAGTTTAATAATAAATGGAATATTTCTAAAGGCTATGCTCCAAGCCTTGAATTCAGAAGTGAGTCTTCGGTGAATAAAATAGTGAAGCAATGTTTTCTGAAAGCTATAGACACAATAAAGAAAAATGCAAACGGAAAGAGTGTGTCAATTTACAGAATTAAAGACAATTGTGGCGTGTTATACTTGACAGAGGCTGAAGAAATTCCATGTGTACCAAATGGAAAGAAATTGTCAGAATACAAGTCAAAAACCGATTTTTTTATTGGGTACCCGGAAATGACATTGGATAAAGATGTTTTTGTCGTAAGCTTTAAGATTATCAAGTCTGAGCAAGTAGGGAAATCTTTTAAACTCGAAGATGCTCAAACAATATCGGTTAGCCATAAAATAAACGAACATTTGCTTTTATCAAATGCACAAACAATTTCTGAAGAAGTGGTTAGACTTGAAGTTGTGGATAGATTTCAAGCGGAATGTTCTCCTATTTTGAAAAAAGTGAGTAGTGAAATTGTTGATGAGGACAAGATTAAAAAGATAATAAACTTATTGAATTCGGCAGAAAGAAAAGAAGACGTTTGTAAATCTACAGAAGATAAAGTTTATACGAGAGCAACTGTTGTATTTAAGAATGATAGTTCAACAGTCTTAAAATCGTATCCCGACGGAAACCTATGTTTAGGCGATAAATGGTATTTTTCTAAAGATTTATACAAATCCTTGCGTTCTATTAACATGTCTGAATGGATAGAAAAAAATAGACTTCAGAAATAATCCATAGACCAATGAGAAATGTATTTGTTTTATGCATGATGCTCTTATGTCTTGGCATCCATGCTCAAGAAGGCGTTGTAACAGACGGACGATTTCGTGGAAATGCTGGTGACTATGTGATATACACAAGATTAACCGAACCCGGAGATCCTGAGTTCTATGAATTAAGAGCTTTTGATAAGGCAACAAGAAAGGACAAACAGATTGAGGCTGATTTAATGTGCGAGCAAGTTGTTGTTCTGTCCAATTCAGTTATGTATTGTAAGGGACGGCTTTTGTACACATATAATCTGAAAGAAAACAGAAAAGATTCTGTCGACTTAAAGATGAAAGGCGATGAACTGATTGGTATCTCGAAAAGTAAAGACCTTCTTGTGTTCTCTGCCGATTACAAATCGGCTAAGGTTCATATAGCGTTGTATGATAAAAAATTAAAGGTTGAATATGCTGATTCGTTGTCGGTTATAGAACAGGAAATGGAAGGGATTTATCCCCGAATCATTCGGTCGCAAGATGAATTTGTAGTTCTATTACAATATCAGTTGTTTGTTTTTAATCCAAGTCAGAAAAGCTTGCAAATGATTACAGACAAATGTCATTCTATCTTGTCGGTAGATGATCAGGCTGTTTTGTATCGCGATGTAGAAGGAAAGTCAATCTTATACAAAAGGCGGCAAAAGCCTTTAAGTTCTGCCGAATTTTTGCATTATAGCAAGTTGCTGTAGGTCGAGCGCGGAGAAACCCTCAAAACATGGTTCTAATAAAAAGGCTATGAAAATTTGCTATTATATTATCTTTGCATTCTTTTTCCTACAGAAATCATCTGCACAGACAGAAAGCTGCTGCGGTATGTGTGGCGACAGCATAAGCTATAGCTTCAGCAATAGTGTCCTCACTCTCGAAGGACATGGAAAAATGTACAATTATGTATCTAAACCAACTCCGTGGTTTAGTATAAAAGACAGTGTTAAAAAGCTTGTTGTGAAAGATGGAATTACAGAACTCGGTAATATTGCTGAAAGTCCTTTTACAAATTTAAAGGAAGTTGAACTGGGTAAAACTCTGGTTTATATTGGCGAACATTGGTTTGCTGAGTGTGATTCTCTCGAAAGTATTGTTATTCCAGAGAATGTGCAATCTGTTGGCTGGGGACTGTTTTTTATGTGTAGAAATCTGAAAAATGTAGATTGGAAGTGTAAGGCATCATTTGAAGGGCAGACGTTTGCCGATACATCACTACGGAATTTTTATGTCCCCGAAGGTGTGAAATTTTTGGGATTACAATGTTTTGGGTGGTGTAAAAATCTTGAGTATTTGGAAATACCATCGAGTGTAGATTCAATTTCCAGTGAGATTATTCACGGGTGTTTTAACTTGAAAAGCCTTGTGATAAGAAGAAAAACTCCGCCCCAAATTCGCGAATTTGCATTTCATAGGGGCAGAAGTTTAAGTGGAGACCATTTTGAACCAATATATCTGCAAGGAGTACGTCTGCTTGTCCCAAAGGAAAGCGTAGAGCTTTACAAAAGAGAATGGGGAAAATATGTCGAAGATGTGTTTGCCATAGAAGATGAAGAATACTGTGATAGTAAGATTGTTGAAAACGAGCAAATTGTAAATTCTTCTGAATCATCTTTTACAGTCAAGAAAGTGAAGAAACTGAAGAATGACGTTTATGTGATATATGCGAATAGGAATGATTCCATATTCAAAATTGTCAGCTACTATGACAAAAAAAATAAACGCGGCAAGAAACTGACAAAAGGTATGCGGTTTGAAGTCTCATTACAATCTGTTTTTGGAGATTTTGAAAGAGAGTACAAAATTATCCAACCATGTAATTTGTCGATGGAGTTTCATGGCGTTGCTGTTGGAAAGGAACTGGAAAATGGCATAGATGATGTTTGGTTCTGTGAAGAATTGAATGGTCCATATCTCACAAGAGAATTGCAGAATACGACACGTTGCGAAGTAAGAAAAGTAAATACATATAAGAAAATTGTGGAGTATGAGGTGACATTGCCGAAAGGAACAAAAAAAAACATCTATATTCCACGAGGTTATGAGCAAGTGGCGTGTCTGCAAGAGGATAATCAGATAAAGATTAAATTCTTTAAAAACGAGTCTGATTCAGAAAAGAAAAACTACCGTATAGAACTAAATTATGATTTAGAGTTAGATGATACCGATTTTTACAGAACTTCATCAGCAAGTTATTGTCGCCCGATAACAAATATCAAAAGGATAGAAAGCTATGAAACTTCATCAAAAATAAAAGCAGAATATTATTGGATTAACAGAGTGAAAGCATTTGTGCCATCAGATAATATTGTAATTGTAGGCTCTGACAAAAAGACTACAACCTATCGCATTTTAATTCCTAAAAGAACTTTGGAAGATGGAGAATTCTCTTGCAAATATGTAACTATACCAAATGACTATAGTAATGTTATGATTATAGATGAGAGTATTTATATTTTCCTTAAAAAGAAGAAGGGAGTAGTAATGAATCGTGATTTTGACAAGTATGATGAGATAAGAATTCAATATGGATTCTGATTTCGTACAACAAACATCATTTGTAATGCCCCAAGGCTTGGCTTTGCAAAATAAAACAATAGAGCGGAAAAACGAAGAATCAACTCTTTCATTTTTCCGCTCTTGTTTTTCAATATGCAGGCATAACAGAAGCCTCCCCGTTCAGCCGAATTTCCGAATTCGGCTGAGAGAAAAATCGGGAATTTGTAATTCCCACCGCTGAAAAAAATATTTTGTATTGGGCACGAGTTGGTATTTTTGTCGCTTTGCGACAATGGGAATTACAAATTCCCGATTCATAATATGCTGCCGAATTCGGAAATTCGGCAGAACGTAAGTTGGGGATTTAACTATATGCTGTCGAATTCTTGCGTCCCTTCGGTAGCAAGCGACATAGGTCGAGCGCGGAAATTCGGCAAAACGTGGTGCTTCTGTTTATGACGCTTATTCCGCAGGTCGTTCCTACCTACGGTTATTAAGCGGAGACGCTTTCCGCGTCTTTCTGAAAATCATTTCATAAAATAAAGAGCCTATCGTGTTTCTTCAATAACTCTCCCGAGTTTGTGTTTGTGTTTTGTGCAGAATGAAAAAATATAAGGATTGATTTTCTGTCGATATTTTCAGTTAGATGCTATTTTACAAAATAACGTATTCTTTTGGCTTGAAGTTATCCTCGATGCACCAAACGTGAGCCTTTCCGTGACTCATGCGGAACACCTTCAGGAAGTTGAAGAAAGCCTCGTCGCCCTGCTGCTCTCTCCATGGCTGCAGGAATTTGCGCGATGGGTGGTTTACTATTTCCTCCTTCAGAGCCATGTCCTCAACAAGCTCGAACTTGCCCTCAACTCTAACCTGATATTTTCCGCAGGCAAAGCACACCTCGGCGCGAGGGTCGGCAATAAGCTGGCGGTAAAAATCCTTTGTCGTTCCGGTGTGGAACACAATTCCGCTGTCGTCTGCCTTGTACATCAGAATGCCGCGTACGCGTGGCTGACCGCCGTCGTTGGTTGCAACGTACATCACAGGATGTGCGTTTAGCATCTTAAAGATTTCTTCTTTAGTCATTGTCTCAAATTTTTAAATTTTTGGTTTGCGTGAATTTTTCTGAGGGCAAAGATACGCGGCGCCATCGGCTTTTGCAAGTTTCTGGGACAGACGGTAGGATTTTGTGACGAATGGAAGTCGCCTGCCGCCCGTAACAGTAGGATTTGAGGGGCTGTTAGCTCTCTGCGCGAAAAAAGAAAAAGGCGCGAAAAGGCAGCGCGAATCAGAAAATTTCGTATTTTTGCCATCGTAACCTAAACATTTTTAACATGAAAAAATTCATCATTACAAATCTTTTGCTTGCCCTTATTGTGTCTGCGGCATTGGCTCAGACAAAGGTTAAGGGCAGAATCGTGAACGAACGCGGAAAAGGCGTTGAGTATGTAACCATCGGTCTTGAGAACGACAGCATCGGCGTGATTTCAGATTCCGACGGAAATTTCAGCATCACCGTTCCGCAGGGAAAGAAGGGCAATCTGGTGTTTATGCACGTCTCGCATCAGACCGCCGTCGTGCCGTTTTCCAGCTACGGCAGCGGCGAGGTAGAGGTGGTTATGAAGGACAAGGTTGTTCAGCTTGCCGAGGTTGTGGTGGGCAAGAAGAACAAGAAAATCACGCTCTCGGGCAAGTCGTGGGTAAGCATCGGCGACTGCGTGGAGAAAGGCAACTTTAACAGCCGCACGGAAATAGGTCCGTCATTCAGCAACGGCAAGGACTGCGTTCTTTCCGACATTCAGCTGGCGGTAAAGAAGTGCAGCTTTCAGTCGTGTACGCTCAGTTTCAACGTCTACAAGATGGATGACAAGAAGGTTGAGAACATACTGAGCCGCCCAATCTACCTGAAAATTTCGCCAGCAGACAGCGGTCAGAAAAAGATTGTCTCTCTGTCGGAGTACATTCGGCTCAAAGCCAAGCAGAAATACTACGTCAGCCTTAGCATTGTTGATGCAGAAGGCAGCGGAGGTGTGTCGTTTCCGCTATCTGCCAAGGGCGCGTATGTGCGCAATGCAGTTATGGGTTGGATAAAACACGTTCCTGTTTGTCCCGAAATAGTTGTTAAGGGCTACGAGGCTGAATAATTTTTTCTGCCGAAGAAAGAAGCCGTGCATCAATCTCTTTTTGTGAAAGGTTGGCGCACGGCTTTTGCTTGTTCTTTTTGAAC